>NZ_DASVSF010000022.1 GCF_036388275.1 Longimicrobium sp. | reverse complement strand
TACTGCCGGGGCCACCCGGTGGGAGAGTACGGCGCCGCCGGCCTTTTATTCCGAACGCCCGCCCTGATCCTCGTGATCAGGGCGGGCGTTTGGCGTTTCGCATGCCCCGATAACAGCGGCCTCACACGGAGGGCACGGAGGCCACGGGGGAAAAGACAAATCCTCTGCAGTTCCTCCGTGTCCTCCGTGCCCTCCGTGTGAAACCCGCAGTTCGGCTTCTTTATCTTGCGCCGCCTCGTTCGTGCGGACTAGATTCGGCCCCATGGATGAGAGCGGCGACGAGGTGACGACGCGGGCCGGCTATGTGGCCCTGGTGGGCTATCCCAACGCCGGAAAGTCGTCGCTGATGAACCGGCTGGTGGAGCAGAAGCTCAGCATCGTTACGCCGCTGGCGCAGACCACGCGCGAAAAGGTGCTGGGTATCGACACCCGCGACGGCGTGCAGATGGTGTTCGTCGACACCCCCGGTCTGGTGGAGCCGCGCTACCTGCTTCACCGGGCCATGCTTCACGCCGCCACCGAGGTCATCGGCGACTCCGACGTGGTGCTGCTGCTGGTGGACGCGTCCGCGGGGATCCCCGAGTTTTCGCCCGACGTGCTGGAGCTGCTCGCCCGGGCCAAGGGGCTGATCGCCGTCAGCAACAAGCAGGACCTGGCGCGGCCGGGGCAGAGCGAGCAGGTGAAGCACTGGACGCAGGAGCGGTTCGGCACGGACCCCGTGGAGGTGTCGGCGCTGACGGGCGAGGGGGTCGGCGGCCTGCGCGAGGAGATCGCCCGGCGGCTGCCCGTGTCGCCCTTCCTGTTCCCGGAAGACGACGTCTCGTCGCAGCCCGTCCGCTTCTTCGTGGCCGAGTTCGTGCGCGAGGCGGCGTTCGAGCTGTTCGAGAAAGAGGTGCCGTACAGCATCGCCGTAAAGGTCGACGAGTTTCGCGAGACGGCGACGCCGCTGTACATCCGCGCCACCATCTACGTGGAGCGCCCCACGCAGAAGGCCATCCTGATCGGGCAGGGGGGCGCGGCCATCAAGAAGCTCGGCCGCTCGGCGCGCGAAAAGATCGAGGAATTCGTGGGCGCGCCGGTGTACCTGGACCTGTGGGTGAAGGTGCTGCCACGCTGGCGCAGGGACCCGCTTCAGCTGCAGCGCTTCGGCTTTTCCGTTCCGACGCAGGAAGAACGCACGTGATCGAACCCTGGCTGCTGGACCTGCTGGTGTGCCCCAAGTGCCGGGGCGAGCTGACGTACGAGCAGGACCCCGAATCGCTCGTCTGCGCGGCCGACCGCCTGCGCTACGAGGTGCGGGACGGAATTCCCATCCTGCTGATCGACGAGGCGCGCCCGCTGGAAGCCGCGGGGGGCGTTTGACAGCCGCCGCCGCGGCCGGATAGTATCTCCCCCCTTCTTCGCCCTGCACACCCGTAGCCGGACGTCATGCCGCCGCGCATCCTGTTGCACTTTACGCCGCACGGCCGCCCCCCGCCGGGGGTGGTCAGCGAGTTCGCGGCGGAGCGCGGCCTTCCCGTCGTCGACGCCACCGACGCCCACGACGTGCTGGAGCGGGTGGGCCGCTCGTACCCGGCGGCGCTGGTGATCGACGCGACCCCGCCGCTGGACGCGGCCCTGGCCGTCTGCCGGGCCCTCAAGGACGAGGCGTTCACCTCGGTGGTCCCCGTGATCGCCTACGCGACGGGGCAGGGCGAGGGCGACGACCCCGCGGCGCTGTCGCTGGAGGCCGGCGCCGACGAGGTGCTGAACCACAAGCTGTCGGAGCGCGAGTGCGCGCTGCGGCTGCGGATGGCGCTGCGGCGGGCGGAGCGCGACGTGAGCGTGCACCCCACCACGCTGCTGCCGGGCACGGTGCAGATCGAGCGCGACATCGGCCGGCGGCTCGTGACGGGCGAAAAGTTCGCGGTCTGCTACTGCGACCTCGACCATTTCAAGGAATTCAACGACCGGTACGGGTACAACAACGGCGACCGGGTGATCCTGATTCTGTCGCGCATCCTTCGCGACGTGGTGAGGGCGCACTCGCCGACGGCGTTCGTGGGGCACATCGGCGGCGACGACTTCATCTTCAACGCGCCGCTGGACGACTTCCGGAAGTGCTGCGAAGAGGTGATCAGCGTGTTCAGCGAGCTGATCGACCTGCACTACACGCCCGAAGACCGCGCGCGGGGCTCGTTCTTCGGCAAGGACCGGCGCGGCGAGGGGTACGAGGTGCCGCTGATGACGCTTTCCATCGGCGTGGTGACCAACGAGCACCGCTCGTTCGTGCACACGGCGCAGATCAGCGAGCTGGCCACCGAAATGAAGGCGTACGCCAAGACGTTCTCCGGCTCCATCTACGTGGTGGACCGGCGGCACGGCGGCGAAAGCGCCCTGGCGGCAGCCACCGCATCCGACGAGAACGCTCCCGGGGACCACACGCAATGAACGTCACCTGCACGCACTGCAGCACCGTCTTCCGGGTAGATCCGCGGAAGGTTCCCGACGCCGGGGTGCGGGTTCGCTGCTCCATCTGCCGCGGCGTCTTCGAGGTATCCGGCGCCGCTGTGGCCTCCGCTCCGCCCGCCGCGGCTCCACCCGCGCCTGCGGCGGCGCCGACGCCTGCCCCGCAGCCCGCGGCCGCCGCTCCGCCCGCGCCGGCACCGCAGCCGCCCCAGGCGCCCCCCGCGGCGCCTCCCGCACCAGCACCGGCACCGGCTCCACAGCCCGCTCCAGCCGCTGCGGCGCCGACCCGGTCGGGAGGATTCGGCTTCGGGTCCAACGATCCCACGGCCAAGGCGCGGCGCCTGGCGCGCGCGCTGGTGTCGGACATCGTGACGTACCATCCCGAGCGGCGCGACACGGCGCTGGCGGACGGCACGCTGAAGCGCGAGTTCATGGAAGAGATCAAGAAGAGCTGGGAGGAGTACGTCGGCCAGGTCGGTGCCGAGACGGCCCGCGGCACGCCCCACTTCCGCGACGCGCTGAACGAGATCCTGGCGAAGGGGCAGAACCTCTTTTGAGTGCGTGAGTGCGTTAGTGCGTTAGTGCGGGAGTAGCTGCCGAAGCGGCACCGGCTTCTTGACGGAGCCCCAGCCGTCGTTCACTAACGCACTCACGCACTTTCCGTCCTCCCCGGGAACCCGTACATTCCCGCAGGTTACAAGACAGCAGTGGGGCCGCTCCTCCGGGCGGCCCTTGTCGTTGCCAGGAACCCGACCGATGACCGAAGACCTTCGTAGCGCACTGGACACGTACCGCAACCGGCTCGACGAGCTGGGGAGGTTTCTTTGACCTGGCTGCCAAGCAGGAGCAGCTGAAGTCGCTGGAAGCCCGCATGGCCGAACCGTCGTTCTGGAACGACCAGGAAAAGGCCCGCGAGCTGATCGCCCTCACCAACCAGGTCAAGGGCTGGGTAGGGCCCTGGGAGCAGATGTCGGCCAAGGTCAACGACCTGGGCGAAATGCTCGACCTGCTGGAGATGGATGCCGACGAGGAGATCGGCGCCGAGGTGCGGAGCGAGGTCGAAGCACTCGGCCCCGCGCTCGAGGCGCTGGAGCTCAAGAACATGCTCCAGCAGCCCGACGACCACCGCGACGCCCTGATCACCATCCATCCCGGCGCCGGCGGCACCGAAAGCCAGGACTGGGCCCAGATGCTGTTGCGCATGTACACGCGCTTCGGCGAGCGCAACGGCTTCGAGGTGGAGCTGCTGGACCTGCAGGAGGGCGAAGAGGCGGGGATCAAGGACGCCACGCTGGAAATCCGCGGCCAGTACGCATACGGCTTTCTCAAGGCCGAGCGCGGCGTGCACCGGCTCGTGCGCATCTCGCCGTTCGACTCGGCCGCGCGCCGCCATACCTCGTTCGTCTCCGTGTTCGTCTCGCCCGCGGTGGACGACACCATCGAGATCGAGGTGCGCGAAGAAGACATCGAGATGGACGTGTTCCGCGCGTCCGGCGCCGGCGGGCAGCACGTCAACAAGACGTCGTCCGCGGTGCGGCTGCGCCACCTGCCGTCGGGCATCGTGGTGGCCTGCCAGCAGGAGCGCTCGCAGCACAAGAACCGCGCGACGGCCATGAAGATGCTCAAGGCGCGCCTGTATCAGCGCGCGCTCGAGGAGCAGGAGGCGGAAAAGGCCAAGCTCGAGAACACCAAGACCGACATCGCCTTCGGCAGCCAGATCCGCTCGTACGTCTTTCAGCCGTACACCATGGTCAACGACCATCGCACCGAACTCAAGCTGACGGACGTCCAGAAGGTGATGGACGGCGACCTGCAGCCCTTCATCCACGCCTACCTGCGGCAGTACGGGGCCGTGCACTCCGATGGCCAGTGACGAGCTGACGCCGGGCGAGGAGCACCTTTCCGACGAGCGCGTCGTCGCCGACCGCCTCGCCAAGCTTTCCCGCCTGCGCGAGCGGGGCGTGGAGCCATACGCCTATTCGTACGACGATCCAGATTCCGCCCAAGGAGCGATTGACTTGCTCTTGGCCAAGGAGCTTAGCGATCCGCTCGAGGATGACGGCAAGGAACTCTGGGTCCGGGTAGCAGGGCGAATCGTCAGCAAGCGCGTGATGGGCAAGAGCACATTCGCACATCTAGCGGACCGTACGGGCAAGATTCAGCTCTATTTCCGGGTCAATGATTTGGCTCAGGATTATGAGTTGATCGATCTGCTGGATCTTGGTGACTGGATCGGGGCTGAAGGCAAGGTCTTCCGGACACGGACGAGCGAGGTCTCCGTGTGGGTCTCGTCCTTTAAGCTCTTGGCCAAGGCGCTGCGTCCGCTCCCCCTGGGCAAGGAAGAGGTGCACGCGGAGACAGGGGAGCGGATCGTCCACTCGGGGTTCACGGACGTGGAGGCGCGCTACCGCCAGCGCTACGCCGACCTGGCGGTGAATCCCGAGGTGCGTGCGACCTTCGTCCTGCGGGCGCTGATCGTCAGTGCGCTGCGGCGGTTCCTGGACGAGCGCGGGTTCATCGAGGTGGAGACGCCCATCCTGCAGCCGCTGTACGGCGGCGCGCTGGCGCGGCCCTTCACCACGCACCACAACGCGCTGGACATGCAGCTGTACCTGCGCATCGCCGACGAGCTGTACCTGAAGCGGCTGATCGTGGGCGGCATGGAGCGGGTGTACGAGATCGGCAAGGACTTCCGCAACGAGGGGCTCAGCCGCTTTCACAACCCCGAGTTCACCATGCTGGAGTTCTACGCCGCGTACCTGGACTACGAGGGCGTCATGCGGCTCACGGAAGAGCTGCTGAGCCACGTGGCCCGCGAGGCTTTGGGCGACCGTCCCGTCAGCTTCGGCGGGCACGAGATCTCATTCGCGGCGCCCTTCGCGCGCTACACCATGTTCGAGGCGCTGCAGGAGATCGGCGGCGTGGACGTCCCCGGGTCGACTGAGGACGAGCTTCGCGATCGAGTCCGCACGCTCGGCTTTTCCGCGGACGACGTGAAGGCGATGGGCCGCGGCAAGCTGATCGACGAGCTGTTCGGCGCGCTGGTGGAGCCGAAGCTCATCCAGCCGACGTTCATCACCGACTATCCGCGTGAGATGTCGCCCCTGGCCAAGCCCAAGCGAGGCGACGAGGCGCTGACGGAGCGGTTCGAGCTGATCGTCGCCGGCAAGGAGCTGTGCAACGCCTACAGCGAGTTGAACGACCCCATCGACCAGCGCGAGCGCTTCGAGGCGCAGAAGCGGCTGGCGCTGGCGGGTGACGAGGAGACGCAGCCCATCGACGAAGACTTCCTTCGGGCCATGGAGTTCGGTATGCCCCCCACCGGCGGGTTCGGGATGGGGGTAGACCGGCTGACGATGATCCTTTCCGGCCAGCCGTCCATCCGCGACGTGATCCTGTTCCCCACCATGAGGCCCGAATGAGCCTGGAGTGGCGCATCGCCAGGCGCTATCTCTCCTCGCGGCGGGGGACCAGGTTCCTGTCGCTGATCACGCTGATCGCCATCGGCGGCGTGGCCGTGGGGGTGATGGCGCTGATCATCGTGACCGCGGTGATGAACGGGCTGCAGAACGAGCTCCGCCGCGGCATCCTGGGCGTCAATCCGCACGTGTTCGTCCTCACCTACGGCGAGGGGATGAAGATGCCCGGCTGGCGTGGCCCCGTGCAGGACGTGCGGAAGATCGAGGGCGTGGTGGCGGCCGGACCCTTCGTCCATACCGAGGTGGGGCTGCGCAACCGCGGCGGATACTCGGAGGGGGCGGTGCTCCGCGGGATCGTCGCGGACGGCGAAGGCTCGGGGGTCACCGACATTCCCAAGCTGATGAGCCAGAGCCGCGTCAGCTTCGGGCCCACTCGCAGCGGGCTGGCGCCGATTGCCGTGGGCGTGGGGCTGGCCGGCCGGCTGGGGCTGATTCCCGGCGACACGGTGACGGTCATCTCCTTCAGCAACGTGCGGATGACGCCCATGGGGCCCATGCCCCGGATGGAGCTCTTCGAGTTCGTCGGCGGCCTGAAGACCGGGATGTGGGAGTACGACAACAAGTTCTCGTACACCAGCCTTGCCGCCGCGCAGCACCTTACGGGGCTGGACGACGCGGTGTCGGGACTGGAGGTGCGGCTGCAGGACCCGCAGGACGCAGCTGAGATCTCCAGGGCCATCGACCGACAGCTGGACCTCCCGTATCGCACCGAGAACTGGATGACCATGAACGCGCCGCTCTTCAACGCGCTCAAGCTGGAGAAGCTGGCCCTGTTTCTCATCCTGCTGCTGATCGTGATCGTCGCCGCCTTCAACATCGTCTCCACCCTGGTGATGGTGGTGACTGACAAGACGCGCGAGATCGGCATCCTGAAGTCGATGGGAATGACTTCGCGCCGCATCCTGCGCCTGTTCATGGTGCAGGGGCTGGTGATCGGCATGGTGGGCGCCACCATCGGCGGCATCGGCGGCGTGCTGGTGGCCTGGCTGACGGACCACTTTCGCCTGATCCGCATTCCCGGGGAGATCTACTTCGTCAGCCACCTGCCGGTGAAGGTGAACCCGGTGGACCTGGTGGGCATCCTGCTCGCCACGGTGGTGATCTCGTTCCTGGCGACGGTGTATCCCGCCTGGCAGGCCGCGCGCCTGGACCCCGTGGAGGCGATCCGCCATGAGTAGCGAATCGCTGGACCGCCCGGGGGACGAGCTGGTCGCCGACGAGGCGCCGATGGAGTCCGCCGTCCTGCCCGAGCCGACAGGCGATGCCGCGCCGCGGCGCTCGTTCGACGGGGTGGAGCCGTCCATCAGCGCCCGGGGCGTACGCAAATCGTACGTGGGGGGCGACGGAACGCCCATCCACGTGCTGGACGGCGTGGACCTGGACGTGCGGCCGGGGGAGATGGTGTCGGTGATCGGCGCGTCCGGCTCCGGCAAGTCGACGCTGCTCCACGTCCTGGGCGCGCTGGACCGGCCCGACGAGGGCGCCGTGTCGGTGGGCGGCGTGCCCGTCGCCACGCTCAACGAGCAGGGGATGGCGGAGCTGCGGGCCAAGCGGGTGGGCTTCGTCTTCCAGTTTCACCACCTCCTGCGCGAGTTCAGCGCGCTGGAGAACGTGATGATGCCGCAGCTGATCGCCGGCACGGGCGAGGGGAAGGCGCGGGAGCGGGCCAGGGAGCTGCTGGACCTGGTCGGACTGGCGGGGCGGCTGGAGCACAAGCCGTCGCAGCTGTCCGGCGGCGAGCAGCAGCGCGTGGCCGTGGCGCGCGCGCTCGCCAACCGCCCCCTGGTGCTGCTCGCGGACGAGCCCTCGGGGAACCTGGACCCGTCCACGAGCGACCGGCTTCACGAGCACCTGTTCCGCGTCTGCCGCGAGGAGGGCGCCGCCATGGTGCTGGTGACGCACGACCTGGCCCTTGCCGCGCGGGCGGACCGCGTCCTGCGGTTGCTGGGCGGCCAGCTGGTCGACGCCGGCCCTGATGCCGCCGGGGCGGCCGCGTGAGAGAGGCGGGACGAAATGCTGTGTGAAAACTGCGGCAAGAACGAGGCGGCCATCCACCTCACGCAGATCCAGAACAACGAGATGACGACGCGCCACCTGTGCGAGGTGTGCGCGGAGGGGATGGGATTGTCATCGGGAAGCAGCGCCAGCGCGCCACTGGCCGACTTCATCGCGCAGATGGGGAAGGGGATGCTGGCCGAGACGGTGTCGCAGCCCGGCACCTGCCCCGCCTGCGGCCTGTCGTTGGCCGACTTCAAGAAGACGGGGCGGCTGGGGTGCGCGCGCTGCTGGTCGGCGTTCGACGCGTCGCTTCGCGGGCTGCTGCGCAAGCTGCACGGCGGCACCCAGCACAGCGGCAAGGTGTACCTGCCCCCCCACCCCTCGGAAAGCGACCGCACCGCCCGCATCGTCAGCCTGCGCCGCAGCCTGGCGCGCGCCGTGGAGTCCGAGGACTTCGAGCGGGCCGCGGGGCTGCGCGACCAGATCCGCCGGCTCGAAGCCGGCCAGGAGGCCTAGGTGCCCAACGAGTTCCTGGACGGCGACGCCGACGCCGGCCTCGCATGGCTGCGGGCCGACGGCCCCAACGCCGACATCGTGCTTTCCACCCGCATCCGCCTGGCGCGCAACCTCCAGGGGTTCCGCTTCGGCACGCGGGCCGACACGGCGGACAGGCGCGAGGTGCTGCGCCAGACCCTGGCTGCCTCCGACGCCGCACCGGCGCTGCGCGGGGGGCGCACGGTCACCGTCTCGGAGCTGGGCGGAGGCGAGCGGCAGCTGCTGCTGGAGCGCCACCTGGTCAGCCGCGAGCTGGTGGGGGGCGAGGGGCACCCGGCGCCGTCGAGCACCGCGCTGATCATGGCGCCCGGCGAGGCGCTGAGCGTAATGGTGAACGAGGAAGACCACCTGCGCCTGCAGAACATCGTGGGCGGGTTTCGCCTGCGCGACGCCTGGCGCGACGTGGAGCGGCTGGACGACGAGCTGGGCCAGCGGCTGCCCTACGCCTTTCACGCGGAGTTCGGCTTCCTCACCAGCTGCCCCACCAACGTGGGCACGGGCCTGCGCGCGTCCGTCCTGATGCACCTACCGGGGCTGGTGCTGACGCAGGAGATCGGCAAAGTGCTGCAGGGGATCAGCCAGGTGGGGCTCACCTTCCGCGGCCTGTACGGCGAGGGGAGCGACGTCGTCGGCAACTTCTTCCAGATCAGCAACCAGACGACGCTGGGGAAGACGGAGGAAGACCTGATCGACCACCTGCAGCGCATCGTGCACCAGGTGGTGCAGTACGAGGCCCAGGCGCGCTCCGTCCTGCTGCGCGACGCCCCCGTGGTGATCGAGGACAAGGTGTGGCGTGCGTACGGGTTGCTGCGCCACGCCAGGTCGGCTTCGTTCGAGGAGGTGATGAACCTTCTGAGCGGCGTACGGCTGGGCGTGGGGCTGAAACTAATCGGAGACGTACGTGTACAGACGCTCAACCGGATCATGATCTTTGCCCAGGCGGCCCACCTCGAACGCGTGGTGGATGGAAGCCTGCCCCAGGGCGATCCGGACGTGAGGCGCGCGGCGTTCGTCCGCGGCATCCTGGCGTCGGAGGAATCTGGCGCGACGCATGCGTAATGCGCGCGTGGAACGTGGGAGTTCGCCCCGTCTCGCCCCGAACTGAGGTCCTGCTCAAATGAACTACAATTTCACCGACCGCGTGCGAAAGGTCCTGGCCATGGCCCGGGAAGAGGCCATCCGGCTTCAGCACGACTACGTCGGTACCGAACACATCCTGCTGGGGCTGATCCGCGAGGGCGAGGGCGTGGCCGCGGCCGTGCTGAACAACCTGAACGTCGACCTGGAGCAGGTGCAGGAAAAGGTCGAGGAGTCGGTTCGGCGGGGCAAGGCCACCATCGCGCTGGGCGAGCTTCCGTATACGTCGCGCGCCAAGAAGGTGCTGGAGTTCGCCATGGCCGAGGCCCGCGAGCTCAACCACAGCTACGTGGGCACCGAGCACCTGCTGCTGGGGCTGCTGCGCGAGGAAAAGGGCATCGCCGCCGAGGTTCTCACCCAGTTGGGCGTCAGCCTGGAAGATGCCCGGCGCGAAACGCTGAAGCTGCTGGGCTCGGAGCCCAACGCCAGCCCCTCGGTGGGCGGCGCCACGCCGACGGCCTCGGCCAGCGGCGGAACCGCGGCCAAGGGCGACAAGAAGAGCAAGACGCCGGCGCTGGACCACTTCTGCCGCGACCTGACGGAGCTGGCGCGTCAGAACGAGCTGGACCCCACCATCGGCCGCGCGGAAGAGATCGAGCGGGTGATGGAGATCCTGTCGCGCCGCAAGAAGAACAACCCCGTGCTCATCGGCGAGCCGGGGGTGGGCAAGACGGCCATCGTCGAGGGGCTGGCGCAGCTGATCGCCGAGAACAAGTGCCCCGACTCGCTGCGCGACTACCGGGTGCTTTCGCTCGACATGGCGGCCGTCATCGCCGGCACCAAGTACCGCGGCCAGTTCGAGGAGCGGCTCAAGGCGGTGATGAACGAGATCAGCCAGAACAAGAACATCATCCTGTTCATCGACGAGCTCCACACCCTGGTGGGCGCGGGCGCGGCCGAGGGCGCCATCGACGCCAGCAACATGCTGAAGCCGGCGCTGGCCCGCGGCGAGCTGCAGTGCGTGGGTGCCAGCACGCTGAACGAGTACCGCAAGTACATCGAAAAGGACGGGGCGCTGGAGCGGCGCTTCCAGACGGTGAACGTGGAACCGCCGTCCATCGACGAGGCCATCCAGATCGTCACCGGGCTGCGCGTCCATTACGAGGACCACCACCGGATCCGCATTCCGGACGACGTGATCGAGGCGGCGGTGAAGCTGTCGGAGCGCTACATCACCGACCGGTTCCTGCCGGACAAGGCCATCGACGTGATCGACGAGGCCGGGGCCCGCGCGCGCCTGCAGACGCAGGTGCCGCCGCCCGACGTCGAGGAGCTGAAGAAGCAGCTGGAAGAGGTGGCGGGGAAGAAGGACGGCGCCATCCGCGACCAGGACTTCGAGCGCGCGGCCGAGCTGCGCGACTACGAGCGAGACCTTCAGCGCCGCATCCAGGACCGCGAGAAGAGTTGGGAAGAGGAGCGGAAGACCAACCGCCCCGCGCTCAGCGAAGAGGACGTGGCGTTCATCGTCAGCCGCTGGACGGGCATTCCCGTCACGCGCCTGAAGCAGGCCGAGACGGCCCGCCTGGTGAACATGGAAGGCGAGCTGCACCAGCGGATCGTGGGGCAGGACAAGGCGGTGCAGACCATCGCCAAGGCCATCCGCCGCAGCCGGGCGGGGCTCAAGGACCCCAAGCGCCCCATCGGCTCGTTCATCTTCGCCGGCCCCACGGGCGTCGGCAAGACGGAGCTGGCGCGCGGCCTGGCGGAGTTCCTGTTCGCCGACCGCAACGCCCTGATCCGCGTCGACATGTCGGAGTACATGGAGAAGTTCTCCGTGTCGCGGCTGATCGGCGCGCCTCCGGGATACGTGGGCTACGAGGACTCGGGGACGCTGACCAAGGCCGTCCGCCGCAAGCCGTACTCGGTGGTGCTGCTCGACGAGATCGAAAAGGCGCACCCCGACGTGTTCAACCTGCTGCTGCAGGTGCTCGACGAAGGCCACCTGACCGACAACTACGGCCGGGTGATCGACTTCAAGAACACGGTGGTGATCATGACCTCCAACCTGGGCGCCCGCGACATCGGGAAGGGCCCGGGGCTGGGCTTCCACGCGCCTAGCCAGCAGTCGCAGTACGACCGCATGGAGGAGAAGGTCAAGGAGGAGATCGAGCGCGCGTTCAACCCGGAGTTCATCAACCGGCTGGACGACGTGATCGTGTTCCACCCGCTGACGCGGGAGCAGATCGGCTCCATCATCTTCAACCTCCTCGCGGACGTGGAGACCCGTCTCAAGGAGGAGGAGCTGACGCTGAAGCTGAACGACGACGCCATCGACTTCATGGTCGAGCACGGCTACGACGAGAAGTTCGGCGCGCGGCCCCTGCGCAGGGCCATCCAGCGGTACCTGGAAGACCCGCTTTCGGAAAAGATCCTCTTGTCGGAGTACAGCCCGGGCGACGAGATCGAGGTGTCGGTCGCGGAAGACCGCCAGTCGCTCGCCTTCCGGGTCCCGTCGAAAACCCAGACCGTCTAGGAACCACGGTGTTCTCAACTCTCCGGGGACGGGCCGCTTCGGCGGCCCTCCTCTTGTTCGCCCTCTGCGGCGCGGCACCCGCCGCGCACGCGCAGGACCCCACGGCCCCGGCGGCCCGCCCCGCGGAGCAGGCGCCGCGGCCGGGGTTCGTCGTCGACACGGTGCTGGTGCGGGGCAGCCGCCGCGTGGCCGAGGCCACCGTGCGCGCCCAGGCGGGGATCCGCGCCGGCGCCACGATGACGGCGCCGCTGGTGCAGGACGCCATCCGCCGGCTGATGGCCACCGGGCAGTACGAGTCGGCCGAGGTGCTGGTGCGCGGCGCCGACGCCGGGCGCGGCCCGCTGGTGCTGCAGGTGGTGGAGCGCCCGCTGGTGGCGCAGATCCGCTTCGAGGGGCTGACCACCGTGTCGGGCGCTACCGTGCGCGACTCGTCGGGCCTCCAGGAGAACGCCCCGCTGAATCCCCAGGGCGTGGCCCGGGCGCGCACGCTCGTCCGCGAGATGCTGGCCAAAAAGGGCGTGCAGCTGCTTTCCGTCGACACGGCGCTGGCGCCGGCGGCGGACGGGGCGGTGAACCTCACCTTCCGGGTTCGCGAGGGCAACCTGGTGGCCCTGGCCGACATCGACTTCGAGGGGAACAGCGCCCTGAGCGACGAGACGCTGCTGGACGCCATGAGCACCAAGGAAGAGGGCTTCTGGTGGTTCCGCCCCGGCAAGTGGGACCGCGAGGCCTTCGACGAGGACCTGCGCACCAACCTGCCGCGGATGTACGGCGAGCGGGGCTACATCGACTTCGCGGTGGTGGGCGACTCGCTGGTGGTGGACCCCGCCACCGGCAAGGCGCGGCTGATCGTCACCGTGTCCGAGGGGCCGCAGTACCGCCTGGGCGAGTTCAACGTGCAGGGCAACTCGCGGTTCCCCTCCGAGGCGCTGCGGGAAACCTTCCTGACGCAGCGCCGGTCGGTGCTGGGGCTGCCCTTCGGCGGGCAGAACCAGCGCGAGGCGGGCGAGGTGTTCGACCGCCCCGCGCTCGACGCGGCGGCCGCGCAGATCGAGCAGCAGTACCGCAACGAGGGCTACCTGTTCGCGCAGGTGGTGCCCACGGTCGAGCGGGTTCCGGCCGCCGCGGGGCAGGCCCCGCGCGTGAACGTGACGCTGTCCGTTTCCGAGCAGCAGCCGTTCTACATCCGCAACATCTCGTTCAAGGGCAACACCACCACGCACGAGAACGTGATCCGCGACAGGCTGTGGATCGTTCCGGGCGACGTGTACAACGAGCAGCGGCTGATCCAGAGCTACCAGGCCATCTCGGGGCTGGGCTTCTTCGAGGCGCCCATGCCGATGCCCGACATCCAGCCGCGGCCGGAGCTGGGCGTGGTGGACATCGTCTTCAACGTGGCCGAGAAGCAGACCGGCAGCGTGAACTTCGGCACGGTGTTCGGCGGATCGCCGTACGGAGGGCGCCGCAGCGGGTTCTCGGGGTTCCTGGGGTACCAGCAGCCCAACCTGTTCGGCCAGGGCAAGACGGCCAACCTCCGCGCCGAGCTGGGCCCCGGCCGCAGCACGCTCGAGGCCAGCTACACCGACCCGGCCATCGGCGGCGGGCGCAACTCCGGCAGCGCGTCGGTGTTCCGCTCGGGCGACCGCTTCATCCAGTTCGGCAACGGCCGGCGCATCCGCACGGGTGCCTCGCTGCAGTTCGGCTTCCCGGTTCCGGGGCAGCTGCGCACGCGGGCCTTCCTGGGCTACTCGCTGTCGCGGACGTCGTACGACCAGGCGCAGGACGAGCAGTGCGAGCCGGGGACCACCAGCCTGTTCTGCCTTCCCAATGCCACGGCGAGCACGCTTTCGCTTTCCGTGTCGCGCGACACCAAGAACCACCCGCTCTTCCCCACGTCGGGAACGCGGCAGTCGGTGACGCTGGAGCAGACGGGCGGCCTTCTGGGCGGCGACGCCAACTTCCAGAAGCTGTCGACGCAGGCCGAGTGGTGGGTGCCCGTGGCCCGCCTGGGCAGCAGCCCGCGCGCGCCGACCATGGCGCTGGGCGTTCAGGCGCGCACCGGCGCCATCTTCGGCGATGCGGGCCCGCTGCCGTTCGAGCGGTTCTACGTGGGCGGCGTGCAGTTCGGCCAGCCGCTGCGCGGCTACGAGGAGTCGTCGATCGGCCCGCGCGGCTACAACCAGCGGTGCAACCAGCGCCTGGAGCTCACCTGCCTGGGCGACGCGTTCTTCACCGTCACCGGCGAGTACGCGCTGCGCCTGACGGACGCGCTGTCGGTGTCGGCGTTCGGCGACGCGGGCAACGTGTTCGGCGGTGTGGGCGAGTTCAACACGGCGCGGCTGTACCGCAGCGCTGGCGTGGGCGTTACGCTGGTGACCCCGTTCCTGGGCGCCATCGGCATCGACGCCGCGTACGGCTTCGACCGGCCCGATCCGGGCTGGGAGCTCCACTTCAAGCTGGGCCAGTCGTTCTGACCCGGTCATCAACCCTGAACAGGAAGCAGCAATGAAGCGTATTCTTTCGTTCGCGATCGCCGCCGTCGTGTCGATGGCCGCCGCGGCCCCCGCCCAGGCGCAGCTCAAGATGGGCTACGTGAACAGCGACCGCGTGCTGGCCGAGACGCCGGCGTTCGCCGACGTGCGCGCCACGCTGGAGCGCGAGTTCTCCCCCCTGCGCGCCGAGATCGACACCTTGGAGGCCCGCCTGGGCCGCGCCGACACGGAGTTCCGTGCGCAGGCGCCCACGCTGACCGAGGCGGTGCGCACGCAGCGCCAGCAGACCATGCAGCAGCAGTTCGCGGCGTATCAGGCGCGTGCGCAGCAGATCCAGCAGCAGCTGCAGAGCCGCGAGCAGGAGCTGGTTCGTCCGGTGATGGAGCGCATCCGCGGCGTGCTGGAGCAGGTGCGCGCGGCCGGCGGGTACTCGTTCATCATGGACCCGCCCGAGGGCGTGATCGTGGCGGTGGACCCGGCGCTGGACGTCACCGACCAGGTGATCCGCGCGCTGGGCGGCACGCCGCAGCCTCGCACGCCGTGAAGCCCTTTGCGGAGGGCACTGCTCCCCGCTAGCTTCGGTGCCCGCGACACGACGTGTCGCGGGCACTTTTCGTTTGGGCACGGAAGTGCGAAAGTGCGAAAGTGCGAAAGTGCGACCGCGGGGGGGCGCCGAGGCGTGTCATCCTGAGGCCCAGGCGCGCCGCACTGGCACGCGGCACATACCACGCGGGGCGAAGGATCTAGCCGGGGGCACGTACAAGCCTGGGCGCGGCAGTGGTCACGGCAGCCGAGGCCTCGGCTGCCGTGGGGCCCTCACCCCGCCGCGCTGACACGCGTGCGACCCTCTCCCACAAACAGCGTGGGAGAGGGGGTACACTTCGGGGTTGGGGTGCGCGCAAGCGGGGAGCGTCCGGCCAGGCCTGCTCCCGGCGGTTGAAACCGCGTCTGGAACATCACAAAGTCCGCCTTCGCGGACTGCAGGCACAGTCGAGTGCGCGGGGCCAGCGGGAGCGCGATCGAATTCTCCCCCTCCCCCTCTCCCGCTTGCGGGAGAGGGGCCGGGGGTGAGGGCAGCCGGGGACTGCGCCGGAGCCGTCGAAGCGCGACCGAGGATCTCAGCGTCGTCAGCGAGGCCTCGGCTCTGCTGGGGCGAATGAATTCGCGGCAACGACGGCCCGAAGTCCGCCTTCGCGGACTGCTCCCGCTGTTCGAGTGCGCCTGGCCAGCCCACGCGCAAGCGAATTCTCCCCTCTCCCGCTTGCGGGAGAGGGGTCGGGGGTGAGGGCAGCCGGGGACTGCGCCGGAGCCGTCGAAGCGCGACCGAGGTTCTCAGGGTTCGGCAGCGAGGCCTCGGCTCTGCTGGGGCGAATGAATTCGCGGCAACGACGGCCCAAAGTCCGCCTTCGCGGACTGCTCGCGTGGTCGAGTGCGCCAGGCCAGCCGAAGCGCGATTCAGGTCTCCCCCTCCCCTGCGCAGCGGGGGAAGGGGGCCGGGGGGAGGGGGCTCCCAAGGCATTCACCAGCAGCCAGTCCATCCGTGTGTTCTCATCTCCCCCGTGCAGTTTACGGGGGAGAGGCCGGGAGAGGGGGGCGCCGCGGCACGTACAAATGCTTCTCGAATCGGGATCGAAGTGGAGCCACGAGCGATCGATGGTCCGGGGCCGGGTGTGACGAATCCCCGTGCGGAAACCCTGCCCGTTGCCCATCCCACGGCCGTGATCGACGCGACGGCGGCCGTCGCGCCGAGCGCGAGCGTCGGTGCGTGCGCCGTCGTGGGCGCGGGGACCACGGTGGGCGCGGGCGCGCGGATCGGCCCGCACGTGGTGATTGGGCGCGGGTGCCGGATTGGCGCGGGGGCCGTCCTCGCACCGCACGCCACCCTGTACGATGGCGTGGAGATGGGCGAGGGCGTGATCGTCGGCAGCGGCTCGCGTATTGGGCCGGACGGCTTCGGGTTCGCGTGGGACGGGGCAGGGCATCGGAAGATCCCCCAGGTGGGCGGCGTGCGCATCGGCGCGCGGACGGTCATCGGCGCCAACGTGACCATCGACCGCGGCTCCGTGGGCGACACCCTGATCGGTGCGGACTGCAGCATCGCCGACCTTGTTCACATCGGCCACAACGCCCGCATCGGCGACGGCGTTTCGCTCGACGGCATGACGGGGGTGGCCGGCAGCGCCACCATCGACGCGCGCGTCACCGTCGGCGGGCAGGTAGCCATCATGGGGCACCTGACGGTGGGGGAAGGGGCCCGGGTGGCGCGCTGGGGCGGCGTGACGGGCGACGTGGCCCCGGGCGAGTCCGTCTCCGGCACCCCCGCGCGCCCCGTCGCCGAGACCCGCCGCGCCGAGCGCCTGACCCGCGTGCTCCCCCGGCTGATCAAGCGGCTGGAGGCGCTGGAGCGCACGGTGCGCGGCCGCGCCGAACCGACTTCCTGAGATATCGATGGCCGAGCTTTCGATCGCGGAGATCGCCCAGCACGTGGGCGGCGAGCTGGCGGGCGAACCCCACCGGGTGATCCGCGGCGCCGCCCCACTGGACGGCGCCGGGCCGGGCGACCTGTCGTTCCTGTCCGGCGGGCGCTACCTCCCGCAGCTGGCCTCCACCGGGGCGGGCGCCGTCCTGGTGCCGCGCTCGCTGAACGTGGACCCGCCGGAGAACGTCACGCTCGTCCGCGTGGACGATCCGTACGTGGCGCTCGCCCGCATCCTTCCGCTGCTGTATCCCACCGCGCCCGAGCCCCCGGGCATCCATCCCACCGCCATCATCGGCGAGGGGGCGGAGATCGGGGCGGAGGTGAGGATCGAGGCCTACGCGGTGCTTGGCGCCGGCGTGCGCCTGGGCGACGGCGTGCGCATCGGCGCGCACGCGGTGCTGGGCGACGGGTGCGCGGTGGGCGCGGGCTCCATCATCCACCCGCACGCCACGCTCTTCGCCGGCACGCGGGTGGGCCAGCGCTGCACCATCCACAGCGGCGCGCGCCTGGGCTCCGACGGCTTCCGCTTCGTGTTCTTCGACGGGGGACACCAGAAGGTGCCCCATGCGGGGGTGTGCGTCATCGGCGACGACGTGGAGGTGGGCGCCAACACGACGATCGACCGCGGCTCCATCGGCGATACGACGATCGGCAGCGGCACCAAGATCGACAACCTGGTGCAGATCGGCCACAACGTGCAGATCGGACGGCACGTGCTGCTGGTGGCGCAGGTCGGGATCTCGGGGAGCACGGTCGTGGGCGACGGCGCCGTGCTGGGCGGGCAGGTCGGCACCAATCCTCACGTCAGCATCGGCGCGGGGGCGCGGGTCGGCGGCCGGTCGGGGGTGACGACCGACATCGCCCCCGGGCTCACCGTCTCCGGCAATCCCGCGCGCCCGCACCGCGAGTCCATGCGCGCCCAGGCCTCGGTGTTCGGCCTGCCGAAGGTCGTGGAACGGCTCAAGGCGCTGGAGGCTGCGGTGTTCGGGCGGGGCGGCGCGGGGGCGCGGGAGGGGGGCCAAAGCGCCGATTGAGCCACGGACGGGCCGCCCGGCAGTGGCGGCGCGGGTGCACGTTGGGTAGAATATTGCGGGGCCGCTTCTTGGGAGCGTCCCCGCTGTCATTTCTACACCACCACGGCCGAACGCCGACACTGGATCCATGCCGACGACGCCACGCCAGAACACCCTTGCCCGTGCCGGAGACATGCGCGGCGTGGGGCTTCACACCGGGGCGGAGGTGCGGATGCGCATCCTTCCCGCGCCCGTCAACACCGGGATCGTCTTCCGCCGCACCGACCTGGACGGCTCGCCGGAGATTCCCGCCCACGTCTCGCACGTGGTAGGCACCGACCTGGGCACCTCCATCGGCCAGGGCGAGGCCAAGGTGCACACGGTGGAGCACCTGCTGGCGGCGCTCGTGGTGAACGAGATCGACAACGCCTACGTGGAGCTGGATGCGGTGGAAACGCCGGCGGCGGACGGCAGCGCGCTGGAGTTTCACCGCATGCTGGCGGAGTGCGGACGCGAGGAGCAGGATGCGCCGGCGAAGTTCCTGGCGGTGGAGTCGGCCTTTTCCCTGGCGCCCAAGGGCGGCTCGGAGTACGTCGTCGCGCCCTCGGGCGACCACCGCGTGTCGGTGACCATCGAGTTCGACCATCCCCTCGTGCAGCGCCAGTTCGGCAGCTACCGGGTGGACGCCGAGCGCTTCGCCGCCGACGTGCTGCCGGCGCGCACCTTCTGCTTCGCGCGGGACGTGGAGGCCATGCGCGGCCGCGGCCTGGCGATGGGCGGCTCGCTCGACAACGCGGTGGTGCTCTCGGACGACGGGGTGCTGGACGGTGCCGAGCTGCGCTTTCCCGACGAGTTCGTGCGCCACAAGGCGCTGGACATCGTGGGCGACCTTGCCCTCGTGGGGGCGCGGCTTCGGGCGCACGTGATCGCCGAGCGGCCGGGGCACGCGGGCAACGTGGCCCTGGCGAAGGAACTGGTGGCGCGGGCGGAGAAGAAGGCGCTCGCCCGGCCCATTTTGAGCATCGAGCAGATCATGCACTACCTGCCTCACCGCTACCCGTTCCTGCTGGTGGACCGGGTGGTGGAGTTCGAGGAGAGGAAGCGCATCGTGGGATTGAAGAACGTCACCATCAACGAGCCGTTCTTCCAGGGCCACTTTCCCGGCCGTCCGGTGATGCCCGGGGTGCTGATCGTGGAGGCGATGGCGCAGGTGGGCGGGCTTCTGGTGCTGGAAACGATGGAGAACCTGGCGGAGAAGATCGTCTACTTCATGTCGTGCGACAACGTGAAGTGGCGCCGCCCGGTCACCCCAGGCGACCAGATCCGCTTCGAGGTGGAGGTGATGCAGATCCGCGGCGCCACCTGCAAGATGAGGGGCGTGGGCACCGTCGACGGCCAGGTGGTGGCCGAGGCGGAGATGATGGCGCGCGTGGTGGACCGCTGAGGCCCGGGGCGATGGAAACCATCATCGAGCCGAGAGTGCACCCCACGGCGCTGATCGACGAGTCGGCCGAGCTGGCCGAGGGCGTGGTCGTAGGGCCGTACAGCATCGTGGGGCCCAACGTGCGCATCGGGGCGCGCACCGAGCTGGCCAGCCACGTGCTGATCGAGCGCGACACCGTGGTGGGCGAGGACTGCCGCATCAGCCATGGGGCCGTGCTGGGGACGGACCCGCAGGATCTGAAGTACCACGGCGAGCCGACCGAGCTGCGCGTGGGCGACCGCACGGTGATCCGCGAGTACGCCACCCTCAACCGCGGCACGTCCGCCCTTGGATATACGTCCGTGGGCAGCGAGTGCATGCTGATGAGCTACGTGCACGTGGCCCACGACTGCCAGATCGGCGACCACGTGATCCTTTCCAACGCCGTGAACATGGCTGGGCACGTGTCCATCGGCGACTGGGCCATCGTGGGCGGCATGACGCCCATCCACCAGTTCGTCCGCATCGGCGCGCACGCGTTCGTCGGCGGCCAGTCGCGCATCTCCAAGGATATCCCCCCGTTCGTCCGCGCGGCGGGAATCCCCCTGGAACTGTACGGGCTGAACTCGGTGGGGCTGCAGCGCCGCGGATTCAGCGAAGAGGTGCGGCGCGAGCTGAAGCGCGCCTACCGCCTGTTCTTCGCCTCGCAGCACAACATCACGCAGGCGCTGGCCCGCGCCCGTGAAGAGCTGCGGGCGCTCCCGGAGGTGGAGGAGTTCCTTTCCTTCTTCGAGGGCACCGGGCGCGGGGTGTCGTCGTGACGCGTGCCGGTGTCCTGGGCGTCGGCAGCCTGGGCTTTCACCACGCGCGCATCCTTCGCGACGTCTGGGGCGCGGAGATGGCGGGGGTGTGGGACGACGATCCCGCGCGCCTGGCCCACGTGGCGCAGGAGCTGGGCGTCCGCGCCTTCCGCAGCCGCGACGAGCTGCTGGATTCGGTGGACGCGGCGGTGATCGCCGTTCCCACCACGGCGCACGCCGAGGTGGCGCTCGCCGCCCTGGACGCGGGCGTTCACCTGCTGATCGAGAAGCCCATCGCCCACACGCTGGAAGAGGCGAACGCCATCGTCTCCACGGCGGTGGCGAAGGGATTGACGGTGCAGACCGGGCACGTGGAGCGCTTCAACGGCGCGCTGCGGGCCTGCGAGCCGTACCTGGAAGATCCCCGGTTCGTGGAAAGCCACCGGCTGGCCCCGTTCAACCCGCGCGGAACGGACGTGGCCGTGGTGCTGGACCTGATGATCCACGACATCGACCTGGTGCTGGGCCTCGTGGGACGCGGCGTGGAGTCGCTGGACGCCATCGGCGTGCCCGTGCTAACGCCGAGCGCCGACATCGCAAACGCGCGCATCAACTTCGAGAACGGCGCGGTGGCCAACATCACCGCCAGCCGCGTCTCGTTCGAGAAGATGCGCAAGGTCCGCTTCTTCCAGCAGTCCGGCTACATCTCGCTGGACCTGGCGGCGGGCACGGGCGAGTTCCTGCGGCTGAAGCCCGGCGCGCGCCTGCCCGAGGGGAGCGAACTGGGGATGGCCGCGCTGCTGGGCGTGGTGGAGCGCGTGGAGCTGAAGGGCGACGGCGCCGAGCCGCTGCGCGCGGAGCTGGAGGCGTGGATCAAGGCCGTGCGCGGCGAGGGGCCGCTGGTGGTGAGCGGCGAGGCGGGGCGCGACGCGCTGGCGGTGGCGCTTCGCATCATGGAGCGCATCGAGCAGCACGCGGCCGCGGGGCTGGCCGCGCGGGCGTGACCCCCCTTCCGTGCCCCGATCCCTTTCCCGCTCCCCGCGCCGTGGCTGAGCCCGCCCGCCCTCCGCGGGACCCGTCGTCCCCGCCCACCATCTTCATCTCCGCCGGCGAAGAATCGGGCGACCTGCACGGCGCGGCGCTCGCGCGGGCACTGCGCGAGCGCTTTCCCGATGCGCGGCTGGTGGGGATGGGCGGCGCGCGCATGCAGGCGGAGGGTGTGCCCCTGCTGGCCGGGCTGAACGAGCTGGCGGTGATGGGCTTCGTGGAGGTGCTGCGCCACCTGCCGTTCTTCATCGAGCTGCGCAAGCGCGTGTTCGCCGCCCTGGCGGCCGAGGGCGTGGACCTGGTCATCCCCATTGACTACCCCGGCTTCAACCTGCGCCTGGCCCGCCACGCCCGCGAGCGGGGCATTCCCGTGCTGTACTACATCGCGCCGCAGGTGTGGGCCTGGCACAAGAGCCGGGTGCGCGACCTGGCGCGCGACGCGAACGAGGTGGCCGTCGTCCTGCCGTTCGAAGAGGATTTCCTGCGGAAGGGCGGGGTGAACGCGCGCTTCGTCGGCCACCCGCTGCTGGACCGCGCCCATCCCGAGCTTCCGCGTGCCGAGTGGGCGCGATCGGTCGGCTTGGACCCCGAGCGGCCGATCCTGGCGCTGTTCCCGGGGTCGCGCGCGCAGGAGGTCGGCCGGCACCTGGAGCTGTTCTCGGCCGCGGCGGAGCTGGTGGTGGCTCGGCGGCCGGACGCGCAGCCCGTAATCGGCGTTCCGGGGGGGATCGACCGGTCCGTGTACGCGGGAGCCCGTTGGCCGCTGGTGGAGAGCGCGGGCGGGCTGCTGCAGTATGCGACGGCGGTGATCGCCAAGTCGGGAACCACGACGCTGGAGGCGGCGCTGGCGCTGACGCCGCTGGTGGTCGTTTACCGGATGAACGCGGCCAGCTACGCGCTCGCGAAGCGGGTCGTCAAGGTACCGCACATCGCCCTGGCCAACCTGATCGCGGAGGACCGCGTGGCACCGGAGTTCGTGCAGGATGCCGCCACGCCGCGCGCGCTCGCGGACGCCATCCTCCCGCTGCTGGACGAGCGGTCGGAGGAGAGACGGCGGATGATCGACGGGTTCGCGCGGGTGCGGGCTCGGCTGGGCGGACCCGGGGCGTCGCGGCGCGTGGCGGAGTTGGCGGCGGGGTTGCTGGGCGGCCAGCCAGGGGCGGATGAGTCCGCGGCTGGAACAGCGGTAAGCCCTAAGACCGGCCGCTGACGCGTCCCGTTCAGGGCTTCAACAGCACGCGTGGTCGCCTGCCGGATGCCCGGGCGCGCCACACGATGTGATCGTGAGCGACAGTAGGCCAGTCCACGAAGGTGGACATCGTGTGGTTGTTGCAGCGAATTCATTCGCCCGTGCGGCGGACCGAATCAGGACGAGGCGCGATGACTTCGGACGAGGGCGGCGGACGCGCGGAGATCCCGTCCGAGATGACGACCCGGCTGCCGTGGCACCAATCGGCGCTGGCGGCCGCTGGCGGCGCGGGGCTGGATGCGCTGATGGCGTCGTGCCGGTACCGTACCGAGGGCGAGGAGAACTTCCGGCCGTTCTGGGACGCGGGAAAGCCCGTCATCTTCACCCTCTGGCACGGGCGGCTGCTGCCGTGCACCTACCATCACCGCCACCAGGGCGTGGTTACGCTCGTCAGCCTGCACCGGGACGGCGAGTACATCACCCGGGCCGTCCGGCGCTGGGGCTACACCGCCGTCCGCGGCTCCACCAGCCGCGGCGGCCTGGAAGCGCTCCGTGAGCTGATCCGCCACGTAAAGCAGGGCCGCTCGCTCGCCATCACGCCCGACGGCCCGCGTGGCCCGCGGGAAAAGATGAAGCCCGGGCCGGTCATCATCGCGCAGCGCACCGGCGCCCCGATCATTCCTGTAGTGTCCGGGGCCAGCCGCGCGTGGTACTTCGGCGGATGGGACCGCTTCCTGATTCCCCAGCCCTTCGCGACACTGCGCATTTCCTACGGCGAACCCGTCTACGTTCCGCGCCAGGCGAGCGAGGCCGACATCCAGACGATCATGCTGGACGTGGAGCAGCGCCTGGCCGGGCTGATGAAGCGCGTGGAGGGGAAGTGGTGAGGAGCCAGACGTCGTGGGGCCCTCACCCGTCCTCGCCCAGGCTCGTCCCCCCTCTCCCACAAACAGCGTGGGAGAGGGGGTACACTTCGGGGTTGGGAGCGTCAGGATGGCCCGGCGCTCAGGCCGGCGCCCCCCATCCCCAACCC
The DNA here is from genome assembly GCF_036388275.1 of Longimicrobium sp. NCBI lineage: Bacteria > Pseudomonadati > Gemmatimonadota > Longimicrobiia > Longimicrobiales > Longimicrobiaceae > Longimicrobium > Longimicrobium sp. The sequence goes on along the minus strand of NZ_DASVSF010000022.1, from coordinate 138,764 downwards.
TTCCCCCGCAAACTGCGCGGGGGAAGGGAGCCAATCGAGTGCGCCACGCCAGCGGGAGCGCGATCGAATTCTCCCTCTCCCCTGCGAAGCGGGGGCGAGGGCCGGGGAGAGGGGGCTGCCTGGCAGTGCGCCGAATCCAGCCTCATCCGGCGTGAATTCTCCCCCTCTCCCGCTTGCGGGAGAGGGGGCCGGGGGGAGAGGGCAGCCGGGGAATGCGCCGAATCCAGTCTCATCCGGCATGAAGTTCCCCCCTCTCCCGGCGCAGTTTGCCGGGGGAGGGGCCGGGGGAGGGGGACCCTGTGAGCCTCGACGCCTGGGTCCACCGCTGGTGGGCAGGTGAAGCAGGCGCGGCGGGGCACGCGCTCCGCGTCGCCCTCGCGCCGGCCGAGGCCGCATTCCGCGCGGGCGTCGCGCTCCGAAACCGGGGCTACGACGCGGGATGGCTCCGCACGGAGCGCGTGGACGTGCCGGTAATCAGCGTCGGAAACGTGGCCGTAGGCGGGGCGGGGAAGACGCCGTTCGCGGCATGGCTGGCCGCGCGGCTGCGGGAGTGGGGTCATCGGCCGGCAATCGTGCTCCGCGGCTACGGCGAAGACGAGATCGTCGTCCATCGCGAGCTGAACCCCGATATCCCCGTCTTCCGCGGTGCCAAGCGAATCGATCCCGCGCGAGAGGCCGTCGCGGCGGGATGCGACGTCCTCGTGCTCGACGATGCGTTTCAGCACCGCGCGCTGGCGCGAGACCTGGACCTGGTGCTGGTGGCGGTCGATGGATGGCCCGCCCGCCCGCGGGTGCTTCCGCGCGGGCCCTGGCGCGAAGGCATCCAGGCGCTCGGGCGTGCGGACCTGATCGTGCTTACGCGCAAGAGCGCGGGTATGTCGCAGGCGCGCGAGGTGGCGGCTGAGGTTGCGCGGCTCCATCCCGGCAAGCCGATCGTGCAGGTCGCGCTGAGGCCGGTGGGGTTGGCGCCGCTCGGCGGCGGGGCCGCGATGCCGCTGGACGCGCTGGCGGGCCGCTCGATCGTGGCCGTTGCCGCGCTGGCCACGCCCGGCCCGTACCTGCAGCACCTGCGCGAGGAGGACGCGGAGGTGGAGCCGGCGCTCTACCCGGACCACTACGCGTTCTCCGCCCGCGACGTGGCGGAAATCGTGAAACGCACGGCGGGACGGTGGATGGTGATGACGCACAAGGACGCGGTAAAGCTCCGGCCCCTGCTGCCGGATTCCACCCGGGCATACGTGCTGGAGCAGAGCGTGGCGATCGAAAGCGGGGCGGACGTGCTGGATGCGGCGCTGCGGCGCGTGCTGCGGGAGCGGGCGCGATGATGCAGGCCGATGTCGTGGTGATCGGCAGCGGCATCGCGGGGCTGTCGTTCGCACTCAAGGCGGCCAAGTACGGCAGCGTGGCGCTCATCACCAAGAAGAGCCGCCCGGACAGCAGCACCAACTACGCGCAGGGCGGCATCGCGGCCGTGTTCGCCGACGACGATTCGCCCGCGCTGCACATGGAGGACACGCTCGTCGCCGGCGCCGGCCTCTGCCACCCCGACGCCGTGGACGTGCTGGTGCGCGAAGGCCCGGAGCGCGTCCGCGAGCTCATCGAATTGGGCGTGGCGTTCACGCGGGCGGGCGAAGACCTGTCGCTGGGGCTGGAGGGCGGCCACTCGCGCCGGCGCATTGTGCGCGCCGACGATCTGACCGGGCGCGAGATCGAGCGCGCCCTGCTGGCAGCCGCGGCGGAGACGGGCAACGTGCGGGTGTTCGAGAACCACCAGGCCGTGGACCTGCTGACGGCGACGGATCCCGGCACCCTGGGCGAGCGCTGCTGCGGCGTGCTGGTGCTGGATGCGGAGACGGGCGAGTTGCTGCCGTTCCTGGCGCGCGCGGTGATGCTCGCGACGGGCGGATGTGGCCAGGTGTATCGCCACACGACCAATCCCGCCATCGCCACGGGCGACGGCGTGGCGATGGCGTATCGGGCAGGCGCCAAGGTGGCGAACATGGAGTTCATCCAGTTCCATCCGACGGCCCTGTACCCGGCCCGCGAGCGCACCTTCCTGATCTCCGAGGCGGTGCGCGGCGAGGGCGCGGTGCTCCGGCGGCGCGACGGCACGCCCTTCATGCAGGACTACCATCCGCTGGCCTCGCTGGCGCCCCGCGACGTGGTGGCCCGGGCCATCGACCGCGAGATGAAGGAGTCGGGCGACGCGTTCGTGCTGCTGGACTGCTCGGGAATCCCGAAGCACGAGATCCGCGAACGCTTTCCCAACATCCTGCGCGAGACGGCGGACCGGGGGATCGACATGCTCACCGAGCCGCTGCCCGTGGTGCCCGCCGCCCATTACCTGTGCGGCGGCGTGCTGACGGACACGGACGGGCGCACCTCCGTCCCTGGCCTGTACGCCGCGGGCGAGACGGCCTGCACGGGCGTGCACGGCGCGAACCGCCTGGCCAGCAATTCGCTGCTCGAGGCGGTCGTCTTTGCGCACCGCGCCGCCGCGCGTCTGGGCCCCCAGCTGAGCGTCACCCGACCGCTCACCCCCGAGCACGTGCACGCGCCCGCGGGAACGACCGACGTGGATCCCGCGTTCCTGGTGGAGGAGCGCGAGTCCATCCGCAACCTGATGTGGGACCTGGTGGGCATCGTGCGCTCCGACGCGCGCCTGTCCGAGGCCGAGCTGCGGCTGCGCGCCATCTCGCTCAAGGTGAACGCCGTCTGGGCCGACTGCCGCCCCACCGACGACCTGGTGGAACTTCGCAACCTGGTGCAGACCGCGCTCCTGATCGTCCGCTGCGCCCTGCGCCGGAAGGAGAGCCGCGGGCTGAACTACAATCTTGACAACCCGTACAAAGACAACGAGCATTCCCTCCGCGACACCATCGTCGTCAGGTAGATGAACGGGTGCGGGAGGGGAGATGGGGCGGAGACGGATTTACGTCGACACATCGGTGATCGGCGGGTGTTTCGATGCGAAGTTCGCGGGAGACTCGCTCAAGCTGATCGAGAGCGCCCGGATTGGGGCCTGTATTCTGCTGATTTCGGCAATCACACGTCGGGAACTGCTGATGGCCCCACCGGCCGTAAGCGCGATCCTGCACGGACTTCCGCAGGGCGCGGTAGAGGAGTTGCGGGTCTCGCCGGAAGCTCTGGAGTTGGCAGACAAGTATCTGGCGGCGCGAGTCATTGGCGCCGGCATGCTCGCGGATGCTCAGCACATCGCGATCGCCACGATCAACGACGCCGACGTTCTGGTTAGCTGGAATTTCAAGCACATCGTAAACCTGCTGCGTGTAAAGGGGTACAATGCGGTGAACGTGCGGGAGGGCTACCGGTCTCTCGAAATTCGCACCCCACGCGAGGTGAACCTCGATGCCGACCGAACCAAGTATTGACGCCGTGCAGCTCCAGCGGGACATCCGCGAGAAGATGAGCCGCGAGATGGAAGGGATGAGCACGGAGGAGATCCTGCTGTACCTGAACGAGGGGCATCCCAAACATGAGGATCAGTCACCGCTGCCTGAGAAGCATGCGGTCGCCTGAAGGGTCGCGCCTGCGGCACAATCGTCGTTGGTAAGGGATGGGAGGGGAGATGGCCCGACTCGCTGACGAAGTCGTGATGTTCGAAGAAATCGAAAGCGCTGCGTTGCAATTGTCCCGAGGGGACAGGGCGCGCTTGACGGAGCGGCTCCTGGCCAGCCTCGACGAGGATCCCGCAATTGAACAGGCGTGGGAGGCCGAGATCGCGCGCCGCGTCCGAGCGTATCGGACGGGAGAGATGAAAACCTACTCGTTCGAAGAGGTTGATGCGATCGTAGAAGGAATGCTTGGATCGGCAGAGGGCGAGTCGTGAAGCTCGTTGTGGCGTCGGTCGGGAAGGCGAAGGGGGCGATCGGGGACGCGATCGGCGAGTACGAGTCGCGGGTGCGGCGGTACTTTGCATTCGAGGCGCACGAGGTGAAGGAGGAGCAGTACCGCGGGCGGGGCGACGCGGCCCGGGTGCGCGACGAGGAAGGGAAGCGGCTGCTGGCCCGCGTGCCGGCTGGTGCGGAGATCGTGGCGCTGCACGAAACGGGGAGGGCGTGGGACTCGCACAAGCTCGCCTCGTACCTCGCGGACCTGCAGGTGCGCTCCAGCCCCGGCGTCGCGTTCCTGATCGGCGGCGCCTACGGGCTGTCGGACGAGATCCTGTCGCGCGCCAGCCACTTGCTGGCGCTTGGGTCGATGACGCTGTCGCATGAGCTCGCGCGCCTCGTGCTGGTGGAGCAGCTGTACCGTGCCGGCACCATCAACCGCGGCGAGCCGTATCACAAGGGGAGGGAGTGACGGCATCCCGATCATCGGTCGCCCTCGATCGTCGGCCACTCTCGCCCGGAGGGTGGCCGATCGCGTTTGGTGCCCCTTGCGATTCCGTACTCCCCATTCCCTATTCCCTGCGGTTCAACACGTATCCTGACGGGGAGGCACCACTGACACTGCGGATCGAGATTTCGCCCCTGCGCGGCAACCGCTTGGCCGACGACTACCAGTCGGGCTTGCCGGGGGCCGCGCGATTCTTTTCCGGGCACCCGCGCGACCTGGAATCCTTCCGCCAGAAGCTGACGGAGGTGCAGGGTCGGTTCGGAAGGCGGGAGCGGGAGATGGCGGCCGCGGCCGTGCGCCCCACCTCCGCCCGCGCGGCGGAGCGGCTGGCGAGCTTCGTGGAGCAGGGCGGCGCGATGGTGACCACCGGCCAGCAGACGGGGCTGTTCACCGGCCCCATGTACACCATCCACAAGATCCTCACCGCCATCCGGCTGGCCGAAGCGCTGGAGCGGGAGCTGGGAATTGTCGTTCTGCCCGTCTTCTGGTGCGCCTCCGAGGACCATGATTTCGCCGAAGTGAACCATGCCTTCGGCGTCGACGGGGCGGGGAAGCTGCGCCGCCTGTGTGTCGTGGCGACGGATCGGCGGCCGTTAACGATGAGCGAAATGCGGCTGGGCGAGGATGTAGAAATCGTAGCAGGTGAGTGGCGGGAACTTGTTTCCCACCATGGGAGTAACGCCGTTGATCTACGGGGAATTTTAGATCCTTATACGCCGGGAGAGACGGTGGCGGGCGCGTTCCGCGGGACGGTCGAGAGGCTGTTCGCGGCCTTCGACCTGCTGGTGACCGACGCTGCGGATCCAGCCCTGAAGCAAGCCTCCGTCCACATCCTGCAGCAGGATGTAACAGATGCGGCGATCCACGAGCGGCTGTTGCGCGAGCGGACAGCGGAGATGGAGGCGGCCGGGTACCCCGGGCAGGTGACCCTGGTGGAGGACGCAGCCAACGTCTTCTACCACGGGCCGGCTGGCCGCGAGCGGCTGGCCCGCGTGGGAGACGCGTGGGTAGCCGGCGACGCCCGCGAGCGGTTCACTGTCCCAGAGGTCACTGCGCGGATGGCTGCCGAGCCGACGTCGTTCAGCCCCAACGTGTTCCTGCGGCCCGTGGTGGAATCGGCGGTGTTCCCGACGCTGGCGTACGTCGGCGGGCCGGCGGAGGTCGCTTACTTCGCGCAGATCGCGCCGCTGTTCGACGCCTACGGCATCCGCCCGCCCGTGGCGTATCCCCGCTTTTCCGTGCGCCTGGTGCCGGACGTGGCCGAACAAGCCGCATCCGCGCTGGGCGTCGCCGACGACGAGCTGCGGATGCCGGAGCACGAGCTGCTGGCCCGGATGGCTCGCAACCGCCTGCCCGCGGAGGTACACGAGAGCCTTGCCGCGCTGCGCACGACCCTGGTGGAGCGCTTCGGGTCGGTGATGGACGCGGCGGAGGGGATCGATCCCAACCTGGAGGGGGCCATCGGCGCGCGGCGGAACCGTGCGCTCCTGGCCGTCGCCGAGGCCGAGCGGAAGATCCTCTCCCACGCCAAGAAGCGCGACCGCGGGCTGACGCACGACCTTCCCCTCGTCCGCAACTACCTGATGCCGCTGGGCGCGCCGCAGGAGCGCACGCTGAACGTGATGCCGTTCCTGGCGATGCAGTCCACGCTGCTGCACGACGTCGCCGCGGCGATGGATATCCGCTTCGGGGCGGGGGATGGCGCGGTCCATGCACCCGCGCCCGGGCCAAATACCTGAACCTCTCGCCCGCCCGGCCCATGCCGCGTGGGCGTTCTCTCACGAGCACGCGCCAATGAGCCGCGACGGAGCCCCGCCGCCTCCCGACCTTCCCGAAGAAGACGACGATCGGACGCTGCTGCAGCCCCCGCCCGTTCGGCACCGGCCGGCGGACGGGCTGCTGCAGCCGGATCCGGACGCCACGATGGAAATGCCGGCGCTGGAGGCGCTGGAGGACGCGTCCGCGTCGTACGACCCGGCCGACGAGGCCGTGGAGCCGCCGGCAATGGTGCCCAAGGCGGCCAAGAGCTCGGGTTCCGCGTCGATGCTGGTGGCCGCGGGCATCCTGCTCAGCCGCATCGCCGGCCTGGTGCGGGCCCGCGTGTTCGCGCAGTACTTCGGCACCTCGCTCTACGCGGACGTGTTCGCGGCCGGGCTTCGCATGCCCAACCTGCTGCAGAACCTGCTGGGCGAAGGCACCCTCAGCGCCTCGTTCATCCCCGTCTATTCGGAACTGCTGCACCAGGGGCGGGAAAAGGAGGCCGGACGCGTCGCGGGCGCCATCTTCTCGCTGCTGTTCGCCGCGGCGGCCGCGCTCTCGCTCGTCGGCGTGTTCTTCGCGCCGTTCCTGGTCACCATCTTCTTTCCCGGGCTGGAAGGCGAGCGCCACGAGCTGACCGTCACCGTCACGCGCATCATCTTTCCCATGGCGGGAATTCTGGTGCTTTCGGCGTGGTCGCTCGGCATTCTGAACAGCCATCGCAGCTTCTTCCTGCCGTACTTTGCCCCGGTGCTGTGGAACGCGGCGATGATCGGCACGCTGCTGATCTTCGGCAGCGGGATGGCGCTGGACAAGCTGGTGATCGCGCTGGCGTGGGGCGCGCTGGCGGGCGGCGTGCTGCAGTTCCTGGTGCAGCTTCCCAAGGTGCTGCGGCTGAACCGCGAGCTGCGGGTGACGTGGGCGCCCAAGCTGGAGGGGGTGCGCGAAGCGGTGCGCAACGCGGGCCCGGCGGTGATGGGGCGCGGCGTGGTGCAGATCAGCGGCTACCTGGACTATTTCCTGGCCTCCCTGCTGGCCGTGGGCGCCCTGGCCACGCTGCAGTACGCGCAGCTGCTGTACATCCTTCCCGTGAGCCTGTTCGGCATGGCCGTGGCCGCGGCGGAGCTGCCGGAGCTGGCTCGCCAGCGCGCCGAAGGAGCCGAGGTTCTGCGCAAGCGCGCGTCCGGCGCGCTGGAGCGCATCGCGTTCTACATCGTTCCCTCGTTCATCGCCATGACGGTGCTGGGCGACGTGGTGGTGGCCACGCTCTTCCAGGCGGGCGGGTTCAAGCGCGCGGACACGCTGGTCGTCTGGCTGACGCTCGTGGGCTTTTCCATCGGCCTGCTGGCGACGACGGCGTCGCGCCTGCTCTCGTCCACCTTCTTCGCGCTCCGCGATACGAAGACGCCGGCGCGGTACGCCATCGTGCGCGTGGTGCTTTCCGTCGTCCTGTCCGTCGGGCTGATGCTGCAGTTCGAGGCCGTGAACTTCGAGAAGCTCGGCTTTCAGATTCCCGGCGGCCTGTGGTCCGACGTGACGATCGGCGGAAAGCCGCTGGGCACGGTGGGGCTGGCGCTGGGCGGCGGCATCGCGGCCTGGGTGGAGTGGTGGCTGCTGAAGCGCTCGCTGCGCGGGACCATCGGCCCGGTCGGGGCGGGGGCGGGCCCCCTGCTGCGCATGTTCATCAGCGCGGGGGCGGGCGCCGCCGCGGCGTACGGCCTGCGCTTCGTGGTTCCGCCGGATGCGCTGCTCCCCATCTTCCGCGGCGCCATCATCCTGGGCGCGTTCGGCGTCGTCTACTTCGGCGTCGCGGCGGCGCTGGGGCTGGAGCAGTCCACGGCCATCTTCCGGCGGGTGAAGGGGATGGCGGGCCGGCGCTGACGGGAACGGTAGGGAGTTGCGCGGCCGCCCGGCGGATGAACGTCGGGCGGCCGCGCCATTTTCCACGATCGAAATTCTCCGCGATCGGGTGGGGTGGATGTGGATAACATCAGTGTGGAAAAGCAGATGCGCGACATAGCCGAGGCGGTCCGGCGTGCCTGCGCGGACGCGGCGGAGGGCACGTACGAGGACGCCGGGATCCGCGGCCTGTGCGCGGAAGGACGGTGGGAAATGGCGCTGGAGGCCATCCGCCGGGTGGATCTGGAAGCCGTGATCCGCGAGGTGGCGCCCGGCGCCCGATCCGAATCGTCCAGCGCGCGAACGGACCCGTCGCACCAGTGACCGGAACGGGATGAGCGGTGTATCATCCTCCGCCGATCCCGAGTCCGTCAGCCGTTCAATCCGCACGATGTCCGAAAGCACGTCCACCCTGGAATCCAAGCTCCGCACGCTGCCCACGCAGCCCGGCGTTTACCTGATGAAGGATGCCGAAGGCACCATCATCTACGTCGGCAAGGCGAAGTCGCTGCGTGCCCGCGTGCGCTCGTACTTCCAGGGTGGGGCGCAGCACGGCATCAAGACGCGCGAGATGGTGCGCCGGGTTGACGACGTGGACACCTTCGTGGTGCGCACCGAGGCCGAGGCGCTGATCCTCGAGAACAACCTGATCAAGGAAAACCGGCCGCGCTTCAACATCAACCTCAAGGACGACAAGACCTACCCGTACATCAAGGTGACGGACGAGGCGTTTCCGCGCGTGTTCGTCACCCGCACGCTGCGCAGGGACGGAAGTCGCTATTTCGGCCCGTATACGGACGTGCGGCGGATGCGGCAGTCGCTGGAGCTGGTGAAGAAGCTGTACACGGTGCGCTCCTGCCGCTACAACCTGCCCAGCGACGTGCCGCCGCGGCCCTGCCTGGACTACCACATCGGCCGGTGCAAGGCGCCCTGCGTGGCGCTGCAGACGCCGGACGACTACGGGTCGATGGTCGACGAGATCGTGCAGGTGCTCAGCGGGCACACGCGCCTGGTCGCCCGGCGCCTGCGGGCGGAGATGCAGACGTGCGCGCTGGAGATGAACTTCGAGCGCGCGGCCGAGCTGCGCGACGCCATCGGCCAGCTGGAGGCGCTGGAGCGCAAGCAGCAGGTGGTGGACGTCACCGGCAGCGACCGCGACGTGGTGGGCTTCGCGCGCGACGGATCCGAGGCGTGCGGCGTGGTGCTGCAGATCCGCGAGGGCAAGCTGCTGGGGCGCGAGGCGCAGTTCCTCACCAATCTGGGCGACGACACCGACGAGGCGGCGCTCTCGGCCTTCGCCACGCGGCTCTACGCCGACCGGGTGACGCGCGATCCGGAAAGCGTGCCCGGCGAGATCATCTTCCCGATGGATTTCGACGATCGAGGCGTGCTGGAGGAGCTGCTGCGCGAGGCGGCGGGGAAGGCGGTGCGGCTGAAGTGGCCACAGCGGGGCGAGAAGGTGCAGCTGGTGGCGCTTGCGGACCAGAACGCCCGTCACCTGTTCGAGGAGCGCAAGCTGATGGGCAACGCCGCGGCCGAGCGCGCCCCCGACGCCCTCTACGAGCTGCAGGAGGTGCTGGAGCTGCCGATGGTGCCCCGGACGATGGTGTGCTTCGACATTTCGCACACGCAGGGGTCGGAGACGGTGGCGTCGGCGGTGTTCTTCGAGAACGGCGAGCCCGCGAAGGGCGAGTACCGCAAGCTAAAGATCCGCGGCGAGTGGGGGAACGACGACTTCGCGTCGATGCACGAGGCCGTCACCCGCTGGTTCCGCCGCCGTGTGGAAGAGGGGAAGCCGCTGCCCGAGCTGGCGGTGATCGACGGCGGCAAGGGGCAGCTGGGCGCGGCGCGCAAGGCGCTCGAAGAGATCGACCTGCCGCAGCAGTCGATCGTGGGCCTGGCCAAGAAGGAGGAGGAGCTGTTCCTACCCGGCCGCTCGGAAAGCATCCGCCTGCCGCGCCGCAGCCCGGCGCTCCGCCTGGTGCAGCGCATCCGCGACGAGGCACACCGCTTCGCGGTGACGTACAACCGCAAGCTGCGCACGAAGCGCACGATCCGCTCGGAGCTGTCCACCATCCCGGGTGTGGGCCCCTCGCGGCAGAAGCAGCTGCTGGAGCGGTTCGGCTCGTATCGCGGCGTGGTCGCCGCGGCGGAGGCGGACATCGCCGCGATCCCGGGGTTCGGGCCGGCGCTGGCCAGGAAGGTGGTGGAGGCTGTGCGGCCCTCACCTGCCGCGCCGTCACCCGGCGCCGCGTAGGGGCATCGCGTTCCCAACCTGCTGACACACAGCAACTTGTCATCCTGAGGCGCAGGCGCGCGGCACCAGCCCACGCCCCATTCTTCGCGCGCCGAAGGATCTAGCCTGGGGCACGTACCAGCCAGGGCGCGGCAGCGTCCACGGCAGCCGAGGCCTCGGCTGCCGTGGGGCCCTCACCCCGCCGCGCTGACACGCGTGCGACCCTCTCCCACAAACAGCGTGGGAGAGGGGGTACACTTCAGAGCCCGGTGCAATTGGGCTGATGCTGGTGCTCGGGCCGGCGCCCCCCATCCCCAACCCTTCCCCCGCAAACTGCCGCGGGGGAAGGGAGCCAGCCCGGCGCGCGTCCGAAGGTGCGGCGCGCATGCAGGTGCAGCCCCGAACGGGACGCGACAGCGGCCCGCGTCGGGGCTTTCCGCATTTCCAGCGGCGGGTTCACCCGCTCCTGGAGCGGAGGGGTGGGGGGTGGCGCGCGCTCGTACGGTTCGTGCGTAGCGGCGGAGCCGAACGAACCACCGAGACATCGCCAACAAGACCGACCGAGAGGGCTGGATGAAGATCGCCGTGCTGATGGGGGGGACGAGTGCCGAACGCGAAGTGTCGCTGGCGTCGGGATCCGGAATCGTAAAAGCGCTGCGCGAGCGCGGGCACGAGGTCTACACCGTCGACACCGCCCGCGGCTTCATTCCGCCCGAGCAGGAGGGCGACCTGCTCCCCGGCGGCGTGAAGTCGGCCCCGCCGGCCGAGATGGAGAACGCGCTGCCGCTGCTGCAGCTGGGCCAGGTGGAGCAGCTGCGGGCGGCCGAGATCGCCTTCCTGGCCCTGCACGGCGGCGAGGGCGAGGACGGCACCATCCAGGCGTACCTGCAGCTGCTCGGCATCAAGTACACGGGATCGGGGCCGCTGGGCTCCGGCATCGCCATGGACAAGGACGTCACCAAGCGCCTGCTGCGCGACTCCCAGGTTCCCACGCTGCCCTGGCGCGTGGCGCGCGCACCCGGCTTCGTGTACGACCCCGACACCATCGAGGACCTGGTGGGCATTCCCTGCGTGGTGAAGCCCTCGCGCGAAGGCTCCAGCGTGGGCCTGCACGTGGTGAAGGACCGCGATCAGCTGGAGGCCGCCGTCAAGGATGCCTCGCAGTATGACACCGAGGTGATGATCGAGCGCTACGCCAAGGGCCGCGAGCTCACCGTCGGCATCCTGGGCGACCAGGCGCTTCCGCCGGTGGAAATCCGCCCCAAGAAGGGCATCTACGACTACGAGAGCAAGTACACGCCGGGGATGACGGAGTACCTGTGCCCGGCGCCGCTGGACGAAGAGGTGGTGGCGCAGATGCAGGCGTACGCGCTGCGCGCCTTCAAGGTGCTGAAGCTGCGGGGATACGCGCGCATCGACTTCATCCTGGCGCAGGAACAGCTGTGGTGCCTGGAGGCCAACACCCTCCCCGGGATGACGGGCACCAGCCTGTTTCCCAAGGCCGCCGCGGCGGTGGGAATCAGCTACCCCGAGCTGTGCGAGCGCATCGCCCAGTCGGCGCTCGGCTGACGGAAAACGACAGCGGACCGGAGACGCGCCACGGGGGTAGAGAGGGGAAAGCGCCCGACCTCCTCGGGCGCGTCTCTTCTCCCGTTCCACTTCTGCAACGGAAATGGCTTACCGGGATTCGTATGCAGGCGGCGGCTTCGGCGGCAGTTCCCTCACCCCTTGGGTCAAGCGCCTGCTGATCGCCAACACGGCGATCTATGTGGCCGTGGTCCTCCTCGGGTTCGTTCCCGGAGTCCGCGAGCTGCTGCCGTACCTGTTCTTCGCCCCGCGGGATTTCGTCACGCGCCCGTGGACGATTCTCACGTACTCGTTCGTGCACGCGGGGATCTTCCACCTGCTGGGCAACATGCTCACCCTGTTCTTCTTCGGGCCGCCGCTCGAGGAACGATGGGGATCGCGTGGGTTCATCAAGTTCTACCTGGTCGCCGCGGCCGGCGGTGCGCTGCTCTCGGCGCTGCTGTACTTCGTGGATCCCGCCTCGTTCATCGTCGGCGCGTCGGCGGCCACGCTGGGCGTGATACTGGCGTTCGCGATGATCTGGCCCGACATGGAGATCCACATCTGGGGGATCTTCCCCGTCAAGGCGAAGTGGCTGGTGGCGGGGCTGGTGTTCATCAACCTGATGATGGCGCTGGAGGGGAGCGGGAACGGCGTTGCGGTCCTGGCCCACCTGGGCGGCATGCTCGCGGCGTTCCTGTACCTGAAGAGCCCCTGGGCGCCGCCGGCGTGGGGCGAGGTGCCGGCGTTCGCGCGCAAGAGCAAGCCGAAGCGCGGCGGCATGGCCCTGGTGCCCTGGTCTGGAAAGAAGCCCGAGCCCGCGCGCACCCAGGCGGCCACGGCTACTCAGGTAAGGCCGGCCAACAAGAAGGCCGTTGCCGCCGCCGAGCGCGAGCTGCTGGACGACGTCGACCGCATTCTCGACAAGATCTCGTCCAAGGGCCTGGGCTCCCTCACGGAAGAGGAGCGCAAGCGGCTGGACGAGGTAAGCCGGCGCTACCGCACCAACTGAAGCCACCTCGGCTCGGTAGAGATCACGAGGCCCGCTCCCATCCGGAGAGCGGGCCTCGACTCGTTTCGGCTGCAGGGGCAGGGTTGGGTGTGTCCAGAAAGCCTCCGACCCACGCCTCTGACGGCCCACGCCACACCGTCTGTCATCCAGAGGCCCAAGCGCACCGCACCCGCTCCAACCCGCCACCACGTGGGCCGAAGGATCTTGCCTGGGGAGCATCTCAACCCGGGCGCGGCAGCGACACGAAAGCCGAACTCGCGTCCTTGGCCCCCCTCGATCCGCCCCCTGATGGAGAAAAAGGCGACCTCCCAGAATCGCGCAGGACGCACGATCCCGGGCACGCGAGGGTTCCGCATCGTCCTCGGGAGGAAACACGGATTGTAGGCGCATTGCGCGCGTTCTCTAGTCAATCGGGCCGGTCGAAGACAGCGAAGGGGCTGGAAGTTGCGGCGATGCGGGAAGTTGGAGGTTGAACGGGGAGGTTTGCGCCCGATTCGGCGGAAAGCCAAGTCGGATCGTGCTTGGTAACACCCTTGTTAACGATCAGTCGCGGGCACGTGGATGACGACGATCGTCCGCGACACTCTAGTTAACGTGCGTTACGGTACTGTGGATGCACTACCGGACGCGGCGATGCCCTCGATCAGGTTGGTTAACGCACGTTGACTCAGGCCCTCAGCCCGCGTGATCCCTGCGAAATGGAAGGAGGCGAGACCGTGGAGCATGGCCCAAAAGCTCATCGCCATTCCATCTGGATCGCCCTCCGCCAGCACGCCCGCATCCATCCCCTCGCGCACACGGTCGCGAAGGAAACGCCGCACGGCTGCACGCTGGCGGTGCAGGGGAGACTCTTCCGCGCCGTCTGCCCCGGGCTCGAACAGGGCGCGGTAGGCCTGGGGCTGCGCGATGGCGAACTCCAGGTACGCATCGGCCGTCGCCCGCAGGCGCTCGATGGCCGTGGGCGCCTCCAGCGCGCGAAAAAGGTGGCTTCCGAGCAGGCGCGAGCCCTCGCCCGTGACTTCGCGGAGGATCGCGTCCTTGTCGGCGAAGTGGCGATACAGGGCTGTGGCGGTTACGCCCACCCGCTCGGCGACCGCACGCATGGTGACCGCGTCGGGGCCGCGTTCGAAGTGAAGCGCCCGTGCCGCGGCGATGATCCTGCTCTTGATATCCTCCATGTTAACATATGTAAACGACGACAGGAGGCATGTCAACCAGTCAGGACACTAGACATTCACGCCCGGGCGAGTGAGTTAACGTGCGTAAACGTCGACTCCGACCCGCTGGGTGGCGGAAAGGGGTTGCAGGGGCTCGTTCGAGACCGTTAGTGTATCTCCATTGCCCGCTCACCCCATCCGGTCCACTCGTTGTGCCACCCGCGTCTCCGATCGGCACGGTCCCGCGCCGGACCGGTACGCTTCTTGGCGACTTCCTCCCGCGACCGCCGTTTCAGCCTGTGAAAACACCGGTCACCCCGACAGACTTCGAGTCGCTGGACCCCGGCGGGGGTGGAATTCCGTCGTGGTACCGCGACCGTATCATCTACGCGCTCGCCATCGCGGGGGCGGTGTTCCTGCTGCCCTTCGGGCTCAACAACGTCGTTCGCGGGCGGATGGGTCTCGGCATCGCCAACCTGGTGATCGTGGGCATGCTGGCCCTGAACGCGCTGGCGCTCAAGCGCGGGCGCCCGCCCCCAATCCCGGTCGCACTGGTCTTCGTTCCGGTGGCGGCGGGCCTGCCGCTGGGCATTCGGGCGCTGGGGTTCATGGCCGTGCTGTGGTGCTACCCGGCCACGATGCTCTTCTTCTGCATGCTCCCGCGCCGGCTGGCCAACGTCCTGTCCGCCGGGATCCTGCTGTCGGTGGCGCCCATGGTGTACCTGGACACGGGGATGGGTGCCGCCGTTCGGTTCGGCGTCACGCTCGCGTTGCTGGTGGTGTTCACCAACCTGTTCCTGGGGGTGATCGATTCCCTTCGCGAGCAGCTGGTGCAGCAGGCCGTCCGCGACCCGCTGACGGGCGCCTTCAACCGCAGGCGCATGGACCGCGTGCTGCGGGCGGCAGCGGCGCGGGGAGACACCGCGTCGCTGCTGGTAATGGACATCGACCACTTCAAGCAGGTGAACGACCGGTTCGGCCACGCGGGTGGGGACGAGGTGCTGGTGGCCGTGGCAGCGGTCCTCGCCCGCGAGGCAGGTGGCGACCTGTTCCGCTTCGGCGGCGAGGAGTTCGCGGTGCTCCTGCCCGGCGCCACCGCGGAGGACGCCCTGCGTGAGGCGGAACGTCTGCGCCGCGCCGTCGCTGAGGGAGATGCTGAAAGGGCAGGGCGGGTGACGGTGAGCATCGGGGTGGCGGCACTGCGCCGGGGCGACACCTGCGACACGTGGCTGAACCGCGCCGACGCCGCGCTGTACGAGGCCAAGAGGCTGGGGCGCGACCGCGTGGCTCGCGCTGAGGACGCGCTCCAACCCGCCTGACACGAGCCAGGCGTCCGCGTAAAAACACGGGTTTGCCTACGTCACGCTGTCCGACTGGCATCAATACCGTTGTACGAAACGGGAGAAAGCCTTAGATTCTCCCGCATCCGCCTTCCCGACTCTCCCCCGGTCCGGCTCCCTCTCCCAGGTTCAACCCGATGTACTTTCCCAACGGACGCCTGTCGCGGGTGTTTCCGGCGCTGGTTCTGGCGGCTCTCACGGCGGCGTGCACGGACGGCCCGCTCGCGCCCTCGATCAAGCCCGCGCCGACCCAGCTTGCCGCGCTGCAGTGCGTGGTGCACGTGGCTTCGGCCGCGATGGCGTGCAAGACGCTGGATCCTCCCGGCGCCGGCGCGCTGACGAACCGCATCGTGGGTGGGCAGGACACGTACGTGAAGCTCACGAACACGAACACGTCGTATTCCGCGGGAACGGGGATCTTCAAGACCGACGTGCAGGTGCAGAACCTTACCCAGCAGACCATGGGCACGGACGGCTTCACGATCTCCGGGGTACAGGTGTTCTTTTCCCAGGGCCCGTCCACCACGACGGGAACGGTGACCGTCGCCAAAGCCGACGGCACCGATACGTTCCTGAACGGCGCCGCGGCCCCGTACTTCGACTATCCCCAGACACTCGCGCCGATGGAGATCTCCGCGGCCAGGGAGTGGCAGTTCCAGGTGGCGGGCGGGGCGACGACCTTCACCTTCCGCGTCTACGTCAACACCGAGACGGCCAGCAGCGGCCCGCTGCAGGGGCCCACGTGGGATGGATCGGAGAGCTCCGCGTGGTTCACGGCCGCCAACTGGCTGGACGGCGTGGTTCCCGACGGCACCAGCGCTGCCACCGTGCCCCCCGCGGACCAGATCCCCGGGGCCACGATGCCGGTGCTCACCGCCAATGCCTCGGTGCTGCACCTGCGCGTGGGCAACGCCAGCACGCTGGGCCTGGGCGGGTTCACCATGACGGTCGGCGGCAACCTCGACGCGATCGGGAGCATCTCCAACGGCACGGTGAGCTTGATGGGTACCGGGTCGCTGCTGCGGGGGAACATCCCCGCCGCCAAGGTTACCGGCAGCACGTTCCTGCAGGGCGCGGTGAAGGCGTCGGGCCCGGTGTCCGTAACCGGCTCGCTGACCGTCGCCGATTCGGCTCTTTCCATTGCGGTTCCCTAACCCTTCGACTCCGCCATGACCAAGCTCCTCCGACTTTCGCTCGCGGTCGCCGGCCTGGCGCTGCTCTCGGACTCCGCCCGCGCCCAGAGCGCCACCGACTCGGCGTTCGCGGTCAGCAAGGGCGACTCGAGCCTGTTCCGCGTGAACCGCAACGGCACCGCCTTCTTCGGCGGCACCTACAACTCGGGCAGCACCAACGGCGCCCCCGTGTCCGGCTCCGGCGTCCGGATGTTCTGGTACCCCGGCAAGGGCGCGATCCGCGCCGGCGGCATCGACGGCACCCAGTGGGACGACGCCAACATCGGGCTGTACTCCACGGCGTTCGGCCAGAACGTACGCGCCCTGGGCGACAACGCCATGGCCGTGGGGCTTCGTGCCGTGGCGGCCAACACCGGCACCATCGCCATGGGCGAGGACGTGACGGCGACGGGCGCGTATTCGGTGGTGTTCGGGTACAAGGCCAGCAGCAGCACCAGTGCCGGCTCTCCTCGCCTGGGCACCTTCGTCTTCGGCGACCGGTCCACGACCACCGACACCATTCACGCCGAAGTGACGAACTCGGCGATGTGGCGGGTGGCCAACGGGTTTCGTATCTACACGAGCAGCAACCGGAGCACAGGCGTCACCTTCCAGTCCGGCTCCGCGGTGAGCAACTGGAGCCAGAGCAACGCGGTGATCAGCACCAGCACCGGCGCCTACCTGCACACCAACGGCACCTGGACCAACGCCTCGGACGTGAACCGCAAGCACCTGTTCGCGGCCGTGTCGGGGGAGGACGTGCTCGGCCGGCTGCGCGCCATGCCCATCACGAGCTGGAGCTACCGGACCGAGAACACGGATGTCCGGCACATCGGTCCCATGGCGCAGGACTTCCGCGCCGCGTTCGGGCTGGGTGACGACGACAAGGTGATCAGCACGGTGGATGCTGACGGCGTGGCGCTGGCCGCCGCGCAGGCGCTGGAGGCGCGCACCGCCACGCAGCAGCAGCGGATCGACGCGCTGGAGGCGCAGAACGCGGCCCAGGCGCGGGAACTGGCGGAGATGCGTGCCCGGATGGAACGGCTGGAGGCGCTGGTGACGGCGGGGCAGGGCAGCGCCAGGCCGTAGTTCCCGCCCACCTTCGGAGATTGCAGCCGCCGCCCCGGACAACGGGGCGGCGGCTTCGTTTTGCGCCGCGGGTGCGGCGGATGGAATGAAGGAGCGGGGCGCGGTGTCTACACGCACGTTCCCTCCCTCGCCCCGCTCCCGCGGGGTTCTCCATCCGACTTTTCACCCCAGGAAATTCCCCATGCAGAAGCGTGCCCTAGCCACGCTGGTGCTCCCGCTTGGCGTGGCGGCGTGCTCCGAGCCGCCGACCATTGCGACGGTCACCCCCGTCGCCGTCCATGCGAGCGCGGTGTCGGCCAACGAGCTCGCCGCCCCCATCGCCGACGAGCGGATGACGCGGCTCGCCGCCGCCCTGGACGACGCGGAGCTTCGCCTGGCGCCCGCCGTCTCCGGCGGCGGCGACGGCTCTCCGCTGCGAACGGCACTGGACCTGGTGCGCGGCCGGCTGGCTACCGCAGACGGCCCCGGGATCGAGGCGGCGCTCGCGGACGTGGAGGCGGTGCTGGCCGCTCTCCCGGACGCCGGAGCCGTGCTTCCCGAGATCGACGCCATGCGCCTGGCGCTGGACGAGGTTCGCTCCACCGCGGCCACCCTGCACGACCCTCCGCGTCCGTAGCGGAACGCTCCCGCCCGCGGGCCGCTCAGGGCACCGCGGCGCTCCTCTCTTACCACGAATCACATTCTGGAGGCGGAATGGGCGGTCTCGCTCTCTCCTCTCGCCGCGGCCTGCTCCTGGGCCCCGCGGCAATTCTCGGCCTGGCGATCTTCGGCGCCCCCACGCGGGTAGCGGCGCAGACGGGTGTCATCCACGCCTGCTACGTGCCCGCGTCCGGCACCGTCTACCGCATCCGCGAGCCGGAGCTGAAGGACACGTGCAACTCGCCGCAGCACATCGCCTTTTCGTTCAACGCCCAGGGCGCCACCGGGCCGGCGGGTCCGATGGGTCCCATCGGTCAGACGGGTCCGGCGGGTCCCAAGGGCGACTCGGGTCCGGCGGGAGCCACCGGCGCGGTGGGTCCCCAGGGAGCCACGGGCCCGGCGGGTGCGACCGGCCCGGCGGGTCCCAAGGGCGACGCGGGCCCGGCGGGTGCGCAGGGCCCGGCGGGTCCCAAGGGCGACGCGGGTCCGGCGGGAGCGACGGGTTCCACAGGTCCGCAGGGTCCGCAGGGTCCCCAGGGCGAGACCGGCGCCACCGGTGCCGCTGGGCCCAAGGGCGACACGGGAGCAACCGGGCCCGCGGGTCCGCAGGGTGAAACCGGTGCCACCGGCGCGGCGGGCGCTGCGGGTCCCGCAGGTCCCGCAGGTCCCGCGGGCGCGGACGGTCCGCAGGGTCCCGCAGGTCCCGCGGGCGCGGACGGTCCGGCGGGCGAAATCGGTGCGGCGGGTCCCGCGGGCGCGGCCGGCGCAGACGGCCGGCACTGCTGGGACACCAACGCCAACGGCACCGGCGATCCCACGGACGAGGACAGGAATGCCGACGGCACCGTGGACGTGCTGGACTGCCGCGGCGCCGACGGAGCGAAGGGAGCCGACGGCGAGGACGGTGTGGTGCCCACCAACAGCGCCGGCGCCTACGACCTGGCCAACAACAACGGTTTCGTGGCGGAGGGCGTGCTGTACAGCGGGAACGGTCCGGTGTCAGGCTCCGGCGTCCGGACGTTCTGGTATCCCGGCAAGGGCGCGTTCCGCGCCGGCGGCGTCAGCGGCACCCAGTGGGACGACGCCAACATCGGGCTGTACTCGACGGCGTTCGGCCAGGACGTACGCGCCCTGGGCGACAACGCCATCGCCATGGGGAACCGCGCCGTGGCGGCCAACACCGGCACCATCGCCATGGGCGAGGACGTGACGGCGACGGGCGCGTACTCGGTGGTGTTCGGGTATAAGGCCAGCAGCAGCACCAGTGCCGGGGCTCCTCGCCTGGGTGCCTTCGTCTTCGGCGACCGGTCCACGAGCACCGACACCATTCACGCCGAAGTGACGAACTCGGCTACGTGGCGGGTGGCCAACGGGTTCCGGATCTACACGAGCAGCAACCGGAGCACCGGCGTCACCTTCCAGTCCGGCGCCACGGCAAGCAACTGGGGGCAGAGCAACGCGGCGATCAGCACCAGCACCGGGGCCTACCTGCACACCAACGGCACCTGGACCAACTCCTCGGACGTGAACCGCAAGTACCTGTTCGCTGCCGTGTCCGGCGAAGACGTGCTCGGCCGGCTGCGCGCCATGCCGATCACCAGCTGGAGCTACCGGACCGAGAACGCCGACGTCCGCCACATCGGGCCCATGGCGCAGGATTTCCGCGCGGCGTTCGGTCTGGGTGACGACGACAAGGTGATCAGCACGGTGGACGCGGACGGCGTGGCGCTGGCCGCCGCGCAGGCGCTGGAGGCCCGCACGGCCGCCCAGCAGGCACGCATCGACGCGCTCGAGCGCGAGAACGCCGCCCTCGCCGCGCGCCTGCAGCGCGTGGAGGCGATCCTCGCCGCCCAGGCGGAGACGCCGCGCTCCGCCCAGCAGTGATCGGCGGGACGCAGCCGCGTCCCTCCTGGCCCCACGGACGGCCCCGCGGCATCATGCCGCGGGGCCGTTCCGCATCGGCAAGCACACACGGCTTTCCGGCGCCGCCACGCGCCCCCAGATTGACCGCCGCGTCCGCTGCCATGCCACGCGAACCATCCATCCGCCCCTGCCTCGCTTGTCCGCTCGAGTGCCCGCGTTTTCCACCGCCGCGCGGAATGGGTGCGCGGCGGTGGGAGGATCGGAGCGATTCCATGGAGCCGTCGCGGTCGAGGAAATGGAATGGATGCGTCTTTCCGGGTGTCGACCAGTGAGTACGGCGGTGGGGCGCACCGGGAGGGGGATGCACGACGGGCCTGCGGACGGAGAGCTGATCGAGCGCGCGCGGCGGGGCGACGACCGTGCGTTCCGCGCCATCGTTGAGCGATACGAACCCCTCGTCGCCGCCGTCGTCGTGGGCTTTCTGGGTCCCGGCGACGAGGCCGACGACGTGGGGCAGGAGGCGTTCATCCGGCTGTATCGCTCGCTGGACCGCTTCCGCGGCGACGCCTCACTGGCCACGTACCTGCGGAAGATCGCCGTCAACCTTTCGCTCAATGCCATCCGCCGCCGCCGCCGCTTCGCCCTGCGCTTCCGTCGCAGCGACGATGAGGACGAGACGCTTGCCGGGGCGGGCGTCGAGGGAGTGGATGACCCGGAGGTGGCGGAGACGCGTGCAGCCGTACGGGCGGCGGTGGCCGCGCTGGGCCCGAAGCATGCGCAGGTGGTGGTTCTGCGGATGATGGAGGGGTGCTCCACGCGCGAAACGGCAGAGGCGCTGGGGATTCCCGAGGGCACGGTGCTTTCGCGGCTGGCGCGGGCGATGGAAAAGCTGCAGGCCCGGCTGGCGCCGTACGTACGCGACGGAAGCCGGATTCATGGAGGGGAGGAGTCATGATGGAGGGGGATCGGAAGGCGCCGCCGCCAGCGTCGATGGCCGGGGAGCCGGTGGGGCGGGGAGGGGAGGCGCGGCGGGAAGCGGAGCGAACGATCGGCGCGCTCCTGGCGTCCGCGAGGGCGGACCGGTTCGAGGCGGGATTCTCGGGGCGCGTAATGCGCCGGGTGCACGAGGTGCGGCTTTCGCCGGCCGCGGCGCTCAACACCGCACTGGCGCGACATTTCGGACGCCGCCTGGTTCCCGCGGCCATGGCTGCGGCGCTGGTCCTGGCCCTGTACTCCCTCGTCGAGCGGCGGGAGGCGACGGGCTCGCTGGTGGACGCGCTGCTCGGGCTACCCTCGGCGGCGGAAGAGGCGTTCGATCCGGTGCTGGTGCCCTCGTACCTGCGTTGAAGGGCGACGCGATGCGGGTGGAGGCGAAGTCCGCGCTGATCCTGGCGGTGACGCTGGCGCTGGGCGCTGTGCTGGGGGGGCTTGCGGCCGGCGCACTGCAGAACCGCCGCACCGCGGAACTCGCAGAGACGCGTCGGCCGCGCGGGTTCGCCGGGCGCATGGAGGAGATCATCCGCCCCCACTCGCCGGCGCAGTGGGACTCGCTGCGGCCGTTCGTAGACGCGGCGGCCCGCAACAACGACGAGGCGCTCGATGCCGCCAACGCGCGCATCCGCGCGGGCTTCGACAGCATGCAGGTGCGCATGGTGCCCCTGCTGGACGAGGCGCAGCGCGAGCGCCTGGCCGAGTTCGTCCGCACGGCGC
Source organism: Longimicrobium sp. (assembly GCF_036388275.1). Taxonomy (NCBI): domain Bacteria; kingdom Pseudomonadati; phylum Gemmatimonadota; class Longimicrobiia; order Longimicrobiales; family Longimicrobiaceae; genus Longimicrobium; species Longimicrobium sp. The sequence continues at coordinate 116,964 of NZ_DASVSF010000022.1, read as the reverse complement.
CGCTCCTGCGCCACCCGGCCCCCGGCAGGAAAGGCCCGCCTCCCCACCGCGGCCCGCACGGGGAGTACGGGCCTCCGCCCCATGGTCCGCCACCCCACGGTCCACCGCCCTGACCCTGCGTGACGCGGTTTCCAGGCAGGCGCAGGGGGGTTCGAGCGCGCCGCTACGTCGTCAGCCGCGGCGGCCCCACCGGAGAAGCCTGGAGCGCCAGCCGCCGCCGGGTGCTGGCGCGTGGGTCATTGGGGGAACGGGTCCGAGAACCGCTGCGCCGTGAGCTGGGTGTGGTCCGTCAGCGTTTCCAGGTAGGCGACAAGCGCCTTCCGCTGCGCGGGCGTAAGGTTCAGGCGGCGGGGCTTCCCGTCGGGGCCGCGCAGCCCCGGGTCCAGGTCGGGGTTGGGCTGGACGCCGGTGTCGTAGAAGCTCACCACCTGCTCCAGCGAGGTGAAGCGGCCGTCGTGCATGAAGCGGCCACGGACGGCCACGTTTCGCAGCGAGGGAGACTTGAAGCGTCCGCCCCCGGCGCCCAGGTCGGTCGTCACCGCATCCAGCCCGATGTTCTGCGGCGCGTCGGAGACGTGCGCATTCGTGGCATGGCACCCCGCGCACCCGCTGGACAGGAACAACTGGTGTCCCTGGCGTTCCTCGGGGGTAAAGCTGGCGAAGTTGTTCGAGTCGCCCGTGCCGGCGAAGGCCCGGTCGAAGCGCGAGTCGGTGGAGGTCATCGAACGGACGTACTGCGCCAGGGCGCGTGCCACGCGGGTGGAATCGATCTCCGCCGAGCCGAACGCGGCCTGGAAGAGGGCGGGGTAGTACGGCGTGACCTGGAGCTTCCACACCAGGTTCTGCAGCGACATCCCCATTTCCTTGCCGTCCTGGATGGGCTGCAGGACCTGCGCCTCGAGGGTGGCGGCGCGCTCGTCCCAGAAGAACCGGCCGTTGCGGTAGAAGCGCGCGTTCGTCAGCGCCATCGAGTGGCGGCCGGTCATTTCGCCCCGGAACCCGCGGCTGACCTGGGCGGTGTCGGAGAACCCCGCCGCCTGCACGTGGCAGGACGCGCACGACACGGCGTCGTTGGCCGAAAGCCGGCGATCGAAGAAGAGCACGCGGCCCAGCGCGGCGCCCGCGTCGGTGATGGGGTTGCCCGCCGGCGTGTTGTCGGTGGCCGTCACCGGCCCGCCGAGCGCCGACGCCAGGTAATGGGCGGGGAGCGGCACGCCCTGATCGCTGTAGCGGAAGGGCACGCCGGGAAGCTGCGGCGCGGCGAGCCCGCGGGAAAAGATCACCAGCGGAAAGCTTTGCGTGGCCTGCGCCCCCGTCGTGCCAGTCGCCGTCAGCGTTACGATGACGACCCCTGGTTCAGCCGGGGTTCCAGTGATCCGCCCGTCCGCCCCCTGCAGCCCTCCACCCGCCGGCGCGAACGTCAGCGTGTACGTCAGCCCGCTGCCGCGGAACGCCTCTCCCCCGAGCGTGGCGTCGAACTCGAACGGGGTACCCACCTCGGCAGCCTGCGTGGAAACCTGCGTGCGCACTTGGGGCGGTGCCTCGACCCCCGTGCTCGGGCCGTCGCAGGCAGCAACCAGGAGCAATGCGAGCAGGGGCGCGCGAACCAGAAAGGAATTGGGCATGGGAGGGGGTTCACACCGATGGAGGGAGAGCGCGTTCAGCCCCTGGGACCAAGCACGCGCAACGCGTTTCAGATGCTGGCGGGAACGGAGCCAAATTGAACGCAATTCGGGGCTTACGTCAACCCCACCGCGGCCCGCATCTGCTTGGTGATCGACTGCCGCGTGGTCCAGTACTCCGCCCACGGGTCTCCCTGGAGCGACTGGATACGTTCGGCGACGGCCTGGGGCGTGAAGTCGTCCGTGCGGAGCTCCGCCGTCAGCTCGTCCCAGCCGATGGGGACCGAGACGGCGCCGGTGGGACGGGCCCGGACGCAGTAGGCGCAGATGGCCGTAGCGCCGCGGCCGTTGCGGAGGTAATCGAGGAAGATCTTGCCCTTGCGTGCCGCCTTGGTGGCCTTGATCAGGTACTTGCCCGGGTTGGCGGCGCTCAGGTCCGCCGACAGGGCCTTGGTGAAGTCCTTGACCTCGTCCCACGACGAGCGCCGGGCGATGGGAACGACCACGTGAAGCCCCTTGCCGCCCGTGGTCTTCACCCAGCTGCGCAGCCCCAGCTCGTCCAGGCGGTCGCGCACCTGGAACGCCGCCGCCACCACGCGCGCCCACGGCACGTCCGGCGCGGGATCCAGGTCCATTACGAACTGGTCGGGCTTCTCGAAGCTGTCGCGGCGCGCGTTTGAAACGTGAAGCTCCAGCGCGCCCATCTGCACCATGGCGACGAGCCCCGCGACCGAATCTACGTAGGTGTAGACGCGCGGATCGCCGTCGTTCTCCAGGATGGTCGTCCGCCCCACCTGCGCGGGAAAGTGCTCATCGCCGTGCTTCTGGTAGAAGCACTGTCCGCCCACCCCCTCCGGGCAGCGGACGAGCGTCAGCGGGCGATCGACGATGTGCGGCAGCATCCACTCGCCGATGGCCTCGTAGTAGTGCGCCAGGTCCAGCTTGGTGGTGCCCAGGGCGGGGAAGAGCACCTTGTCGGGATTCGACAGGCGGATCCCCTCCACCTCCACGTCCGGCGCCTTGCCGCGCCGCGGGGATGCGGACTTGGTCGACGGCGGCACGGGGCGGCTGGACGGGGCCGCGGGCGCATCCTTCGACGCGCCGCGCGCCGGCGCGCGGGCGCGGCCCTTCGCGTTGGCGGCATCGGACCCCGCGGCCGCGGACTCGCCCGCGGGGAGGGCGCGCGGGTCTTCGCGCACCACCTGCGTGGCCGGCTTGTCTTCGCGCAGCCCCTGGAAGACGGGGTGGCGAAGGATGCCGTCGCCGGTCCACTCGGTGAACTCCACCTCGCACACCAGCGTGGGCTCCACCCAGGTGACCCCGGCCGGCTGGCGCCCCCGCCGGCCGAAGTCGGAGAAGGGCGAATCCGCCCGCTTCAGCTTCTTCAGCCGGGCGTGCACCTGGCGCAGCACCTCTTCGTTGAAGCCCGTGCCCACCTTGCCGGAGTGCACCAGCTCGCCGTCGCGGTACACGCCCACGTGCAGCGCGCCAAAGTGCGACCGTGAGCCGCGCGGCTCGCTGAAGCCCCCGATGACGAACTCCTGGCGCAGCAGGCACTTCACCTTCAGCCAGTCCTTCGTGCGTTTCTGCGCGTACGGCGCATCGGCCCGCTTGCAGATGATGCCCTCCAGCCCCATCGCGCACGCCTGCTGATGGAACACGCCCCCGCTCCCCACGATGTGGTCGCTGAACCGCACCGCGCCGGCGGGATCGCCCGCCAGCAGCCCGCGCAACGCTTCCTTGCGGGCCAGCAGGGGAGACCCGCGCAGGTCCATCCCGTCCAGGTGCATCAGGTCGAAGGCGTAGAACACCAGGTCCGCCGTGCGGCCGCTGCTCAGCACGTTCTGCAGCGCCTGGAAGCTCGAGGTGCCGCCAGGCGTCAGCATCACCAGCTCGCCGTCCAGGATGGCGTCGCGGGCGGGCAGGGCAGAGAGCGCCCCGGCCATCTCGGGGAACTTGTCCGTCCAGTCGTTGCCATTGCGGGTAACCAGCCGCGCCTTGCCGCCGCGCAGCATCACGACGAGGCGATATCCATCGTACTTGATCTCGTGGATCCAGCCGTCGCCGGCCGGCACCTCGTCGACCAGGGTGGCCAGGGCAGGGGTGAACTCGGCAGGGAACGCCGCCTTGCGGGCGCCGGGCACGCCGGGAGCGGGGGAGGCCACGGGCTTGGCGGAGCGGGTGGATTTCGGCTTTGCGGCGGGCTTCTTCGCGGCCTTCGAGGGCTTGCCGTCGCGGATCAGCGCCTCGGCCGCGGGCGCCTTCGAGTCCCAGCGGGCGTCGGCGTCGGCGGCGATCTCGTCCATCGTGCGGCCCGTGGCCACGCTGGTGACGAATTCCTCCGTGATGACGCCGGCAGACTCGGAGCGCGCGACGTCATCGTCGTCCTTGAAGAGCAGCCACTGCTCCTTCTGGCCCTCCTCCCGCGGCCGCCGCGAGCGCACCAGGTGCCATCCGCCGGACAGCCGCTCGCCGTGGAGGTGAAAACGGATGTGTCCCTTGCGATAGCCCTGGTGCGGGTCCTCGTCCGGCGTCCAGCGGCCGCGGTCCCACAGCATCACGGTGCCGCCGCCGTATTCCTTCCTGGGGATGATCCCCTCGAAGACGCCGTACTCGATGGGGTGATCCTCGACGTGAACGGCCAGGCGCTTGACGGACGGATCCAGGCTGGGCCCCTTGGGGACGGCCCAGCTCTTCAGGACGCCGTCCAGCTCCAGGCGAAAGTCGTAGTGAAGGTGGCTGGCCGCGTGCTTCTGGATGCAGAAGGAGAGCACGTCCCCCGCGGGGTGGACGTGCCCTTCTGGTTCTGCGGTGACGCGAAAGTCGCGCTTACGCTTGTACTCGTCGAGGCCCATTCAGGCGCGCGGGTTCAGGCGGCCTTGCGCTTCTTGCTGCTGCTGGCGCGCGGCTTGGCCGGCGCGGCGGAGCGGGGCGAAGGCTTGCTGGCCGAGGCCGCCTTGCGTGGCTTGGCGGCAGACTTCGCCACCGCCTTGGGCGCGGCTGCGGGCTTGGCCGCGGCGGGCTTCGGCGCCTTGGCCGCGGGGCGCTCGGCCTCGTCCGCGTCGTTGGCGCCACCGGTCGTGGCTTCGACGCTGCGCTTGAGCAGCGACATGATGTCGATCACGTCCCCGCGCGCCTCGCCCACCTCGGGCACCGGCGACTCGTCGGGCTCGTTGGTCTGGCCGCTGTCGATGCGCCCCTGGATCAGGCCCATCAGGTCTTCGCGATACGTGTCGTGGTACTTCTCGGGCGACCACTCGGCCGTCATGCCCTCTACCAGGCGCTCGGCCATCTCGATCTCGCGATCGTTGACGCCCATGGCCTGCAGGTCTTCGCCCGGCACCTCCAGGTCGTCGGTGGCGCGGATCTCGTCGGCGAAGCGAAGGATTTCCAGCACCAGCACGTTGCCCTGGGGCACCACGGCCGAGAGGTACTCGCGCGAGCGGATGACCACCTTGGCGATGCCCACCTTGCGGGTGCGCTTCAGCGCCTCGCGGAGCAGCGCGTAGCCCTTGGCGTTCTTGCCAGTTGGCGCCAGGTAGTACGGTTTGTCGTAGAACACCGGCTCGATGTCCTCGAGGTCCACGAAGTCGGTGATCTCGACGGTCTGCGTCTTTTCGGGGTTGGCCCGGAGCAGGTCTTCGTCGCTGAGCACGACGTAGTGGCCGCTCTCGTACTCGTAGCCCTTGACGATCACGTCGCTCTCGACCTCTTCGCCGGTGGCCTTGTTGTACTTCCGGTAGCCGACGGGCGAGAGGTTGCGGCGGTCGAGCTGACGGAAGCTCAGGTCGTTGGTCTTCTCGGCGGAGAAGAGGCCCACCGGAATGTGGACCAGGCCGAAGCTGATGCTTCCTTTCCAGATTGCGCGTGCCATCTCGTTGGCTCCTGGGTCAGATGGGACTCGGGCCAAGCGCAATCCCTGAACCAATGCGTATAATATACATTATGTAAACTAAATCATGTGGAGAAGTGTGGATAAAGGCGGGAGCGCTGTGGATTGCGGGATTTGCCACTGGTTGGGGGGTGTTTCAGGCGGGAGATCGTGCCACAGGTGGCGCGTCGATCCGACACGAGAGTTCGGAACCGCGACAATGCCCCGCTGCCACGTTTCGGCCTCAGGAGACGACGTCCCGGCCGTCATCGGCACGCACGGGATCGGCTCCCGGTGTCATCCCGATGGAGCGGCGACGACAGACCTGCCTTCACACCGGAGATGGCAGCGACTGAGGGATCCGCCACACACTCGTCGCAGCGCGCTCAGGATCAGCCCGCATCACGCGAGCTGTGTGGCGGATCCCTCAGTCGCTGCGGAGGGTGGTGTTCGGGCGAGGATGCGGAGGGCGCTCCTTCGGGATGACAGAGCGGCTTGAGGCACGCAACCGAAGCCTCGCGGGATCTTTGCGAGGCTCTCGGCTGTCAGCCGCTCTCAGAGGCTGGCCAGCAACCTCTTCGCTTCCTCTGCCAACTCGTCGCGGCCCGTGGCGACCGACTGCAGCGCCTCGCGGGCGCCCGGCGTGCGGATGCGGGCGATGGCCTGCAGGGCCGCCATCTTGAGGCGCGTCACCTTGTTGAGCGAGAACAAGGAACGCTTGTTCACCACCCCCAGCAGCCCCGGCAGCGCCTCGGCCGAGCCGATGCGGCCCAGCGACTGCGCGGCGAGCGCCTGCAGCTCCTCGTCGCTCCCGTCGTTCAGCACGCGCGCCAAAAACGGAACGGCCGCGGTCTCGCCCAAGCTGCCCAGCCCCTGCACCGCCTCGCGGCGCACCACGCGCTCCGGGTCGCCCAGCAGGTCCACCAGCACCCGCAGCGACCCGCGCCCGCCCAGCGCCGCCGCGGAGCGCGCCGCGTCCGCGCGGATCCCCGCGTCGGCGTGCCGCGCCGCCTCGGCCGCCCAGCGCCGCGCCACCTCGGGGTCCACCCCCGGCCCCCCGGCCAGCTCCAGCAGCGTGCGCACCCGCACCGGGTTGGGGTCCTGCACCGCGTGCGCGATCAGCCGGTCCGCCGTTCCCTCCGCCGCCAGCAGCGTGCGGAACGCGTCGGACCGCGACTCGGCGTCGGGCGAGCGGTGGATGAAGCCCTCCAGCATCAGCAGCGCGTCGCCGCCCGTAAACGCCAGGAAGCGCAGGATGCGCTCGCGCTCAATGCGGCCGTGCCCCAGCAGCTCCACCAGCCGCTGCAGCGTCTCGGCCGAGCCCACCCGGCGGATGGCCTGCAGCGCCGAGTCGCGGAACAGGCGCGTGCGGTCCGGCCGCTGCGCCTCGCGCACCAGGGCGTCGAGCACCTCCACGGCCTCGGCGTGCGCGTCGGAGCGAAGCAGCTGCACCGCGGCGCGCACCGCCGTGTCGGCCAGCTCGTCGAACCGCGACACGTTGTCCGTTGCAGCCAGCAGCCGCGGAAGCGCTTCGGCCTGCTCGTCCGCCGAGGCCGAGGTGCGGAAGAAGTGGAACATGTCGTTGACGGGCGGCTCGTCGCGCCCGTGCTCCCCCGCCCCACGCGACGGCGAAGCGGGGCTCCCTGGGCTGCCCGGAGGGCGCGCGAGAAGGGCGTCCGCGTCCAGGATCTCGAACTCCCCCAGCTCCGTGCTCTCGAAGTCGCTGTCCGACCACGCGCCCGGCGTCACGGGTTCCACGACGGCCGGAGCCGGCGCGTCCACCGTGACAGATGGCGCCTCGGCGGGAGCCGACCGTGTCTCGGCGGGCGACGGCTGTGCGGGAGCAGCGGCGGAGGGCGGTGGTGAGTCGGCCGCGGGCGCAGCGGGGGTGCGAGGGGCGGGCTTGTAGACCTCGGCCGAGGAGGTGCTCAGGTACACGCCGTACGGGCGCGCGGCCGCCATCGCCCCGACGATTCCGCCTTCGCCCAGCTCGCCGGTGCCGCGGGCGAGATGAAAGAAGGTGTCCTGCAGGTCCGCCGCGCGCGCGTCGGGGGTAAAGCCGATGCGGTTTACCCGCAGGGTGATCAGGTGCCCCGCCGCGCGCAGCACCTGTGGATCCACCCCGCCCACGAGCTGGCCCTTGTGGGTGAAGCCGGTGAACTGCACGTCCAGCACCAGGCTCTTCTGCCCGGCCAGCACCTCCGCCAGGGCCGCGTGCGCTTCGGCGGCGCGGGCCGCGGGGTCGCCGTCGCGCAGCACGGCGGCGGCCAGGGCACGGACGAAAGCGGGCGCGGACTCGTGCATTCGGTATCGGCGGAAGAGAAACGGGGTCCGGCTCAGGCGCGCAGCGCGGGGCGGCTTTCCAGCCTCCCGGTGGCGGCCAGAAAGCGCAGCCGCCAGACGCGCCACACGGCCTCGCGGACGATCTTCTTGCTCATCTTGCTCTCGCCCAGGTCGCGGTCCACGAACATGATGGGAATCTCGCCCAGGCGGAACCCCTTCTTCCAGGCGCGAAAGCTCATCTCGATCTGGAACGCGTAGCCGTTGCTTTCCACCCGGTCCAGCTCGATGGACTCCAGCACCTGCCGCCGGAAGCACTTGAACCCGCCGGTGGCGTCGGCGATGGGCAGCCCCGTCACCCATCGTGCGTACGAGTTGGCGAAGTAGCTGAGCAAAAGGCGCCCCATCGGCCAGTTGACCACGGTGACGCGGCCGTGGAGGTAGCGAGACCCCAGCACGAGGTCGTAGTCCTGCACCGCTTCCAGGAACTGGGGAAGGTGCGCCGGATCGTGGCTGAAGTCCGCATCCATCTCGAAGAGGATGTCGTACTTGCGCTCGATCCCCCACTTGAAGCCGGCGATGTAGGCCGTTCCCAGCCCCAGCTTTCCGGCGCGGTGGATGACGTGCACGCGCGGCTCGGCCGCGGCGATCTCTTCGGCGAGGCGGCCGGTTCCGTCGGGCGAGTTGTCGTCGACCACCAGGATTTCGAGCCGCTCATCGCGGGAGAGAACCGACGGAACGAGGCGCGGAAGGTTCTCGCTCTCGTTGAAGGTCGGGATGATGACGAGGGCGCGCTGCAAACGTCCGAAACGCGTGGGGAGTGCTTGTATTTGCTGGGAAAAGCCCCTAGTTTGGGCAGATGCACAACCTATCGCGGCGCTCCCCCTCCCACAAGTGAAGGTACTGTACCTGGTCTCGGCCTATCCGCGAGACCCGGACGACGTCATCACGCCCTGGATGGTGGAAACCATCCGCCGGCTGCGGCCGCTGGGCGTGGACGTAGAGGTGCTGGCGCCCGCCTACCGCGGCCTGCGCGCGCAGACGGTGGACGGCGTGACGGTCCACCGCTTTCGCTACGCGCCCCGCCCGTGGGAAACGCTCACCCACGACCAGACGGCGCCCGACCGCATCCGCGAGAAGCCCGCGTTCCTGGGCCTCGTCCCCGGCTACGTGGCCTCCGGGTCGCTCGCCGCCGCGCGGCTGGCGCGCACGAGGCGCTTCGGCGTGGTGCACGCCTTCTGGCCCCTGCCCCACGGGGTGATCGGGCTGGCGGCCAAGCGCGCGTCCGGCGTGCCGCTGGTGTCCACGTTCTTCGGCGTGGAGCTGACGTGGATGGAAAAGGAGCTGCCGTTCCTTTCCCCCGTGCTGCGGCGCATCGTGCGCGGCTCCGACGCGGTGACGGCCATCTCCACCTACACCGCGGGCCGGCTGAAGCGGCAGGTGCCCGGGGCGGACGCGGCCATCATCCCCTTCGGCGCAACCGTGGAGCCGCCGGTCCGGCTTCCGCCCGCGCGCACGGACCCCGCGGCCCCCTTCGAGCTGCTGTTCGTCGGACGGCTGGTGGAGCGCAAGGGCGTGCACCTGCTGCTGGACGCACTGACCACCCTCGCGCCGGAGCGCCCCGTCCTCCTCCGCGTGGTGGGAGAGGGCCCGGAGCGGCCGCGGCTGCAGGAGCAGGCCGTGCGGCTGGGGCTGGGCGAGCGCGCGATCTTCCACGGCTTCGTTTCCCAGGACGAGCTCAAGGCGCGCATCGCGGCCTGCGACTGCTTCGTGCTTCCCGCCGTGGTCGACGCCAAGGGCGACACCGAGGGGCTGGGCGTGGTGCTGCTCGAGGCGATGAGCTACGGCAAGCCCACCATCGCCAGCGCGGCCGGCGGCATCGTCGACATCGTCCGCGACGGGCGCAACGGCTTTCTCGTTCCTCCCGGCGATGCGGGCCCGCTGGCGAACGCGATTACGCGGATGATGGACGACCCCGCGGCGGCCCGGGCGATGGGGCTGCACGGGCGCGAGGACGTGGAGGCCGGCTTCTCGTGGGACGTGATCGTGGGGCGGCTGGCGGAGGTATACCGGCGGGTGGCGGGGCGCTGATCAGGGCCCGGTTCCCTGTCATGACTCGCTGGTTTGAAACGTTTGTTCGTGTTAGATTTTTCTCTTTCCGCAACCATCCCTTCCCCGCTCCATCGATCACCATGCGTTTTCATCAACTCCGTACTCCGAAGCACGTCCGGATCGCCGTGGGCGCGCTCAGCCTGCTGGTCGTGTCGCTGGTGGCCAGCGCGTGCGAGAACCCGGGCGGAACGAAGAAGCGGGAACCCGCCGGCATCCGCGTGGTTTCCGGGGCCGGCGTCACCGACACCGTGACTGCCTTTCTCCCCCAGCCGCTGATCGTGGAGGTGCGCGACAGCGCCGGCGAGCTGCGGGAGGGGATCTCCGTTCGGTTCGAGTCGAGCGTGGAACGGCTGCGGGGATTTGACCAGCCGACGCTGCTGCTGAGCGCGGCGGCACCAGACCCCTACCAGGGGGCGGCGACCGCCGTGACCGACGCCACGGGCCGCGCGGTGATGCGGGTGCGGATGGGAGTCGTCGCCGCCGCCGGGACCGTGACCATCACCGCGCCCACGCTGGGCCTGGCCGGCTCGGCCTCGTTCACGATCAACGCGGGCGCTCCCGCGCAGCTGACGGTGAGCCCCGCGGATACCGCGGTCTTCGCGGGGGGCAGCTACGCCCTGCGCGTCGGCGCCACCGACCGGTGGTGGAACGCGATCCCCACCCCGGCGCATTCGACCACCTCGTCTGCGACGTCCGTGGCGACCGTGAGCGGCGCCACGGTGAGCGGGCAGGCGGTCGGCCGGGCGACGCTCACTCTCTCGGCGGGCGCGCTCAGCCGGACCGTGGCGGTGAGCGTGGTTCCCCAGGGATACCTGCTGGCCGTCGGTCCGGACGGCGTCTACGGCTTCAACCTTGACGGCTCCAGCTACAAGCGCATCGTGGCCATGAGCGCCACCCGCTCTCCGCGGTGGTTTCCCGGCGGGCAGATGTTCGTCTTCAGCACCCAGCACATCGGCCACGCCTTCGTGTCGGACCTGAACGGAACCACCCGCCCGCTGGTGCAGGGCACGAATCCCCTGGCGGGGGAGGTGTGGCCGCACCCCTCGCGCGACGGGCAGTGGGTGTACTTCGGCGGCTACAACAACGTCTCCCGCGGCTATCCCTACCGGGTTCGCGCGGACGGCACGGGGCTGCAGCTGGTTCCCGGTTTCGTGGCCAACGACCGCACCCAGGGGTATCCCACGACCTCCCCGACGGGTGACCGGGTGGCGTACTTCCTCGAGGCCAGCAGCAGCCGCGACGTCACCATGCGCATCCTGAACATGCAGACGGGGCAGCTGGTGCTGCAGAACGTGCTCGGCCACACCCCGGAATGGTCCCACGGCGACACCATCGCCTACCTCGACGTAAACGGGAACTCGAACGGACCCATCCGCCTGATGTCGTCCGCGGGAGCGGGCGATCGGCAGGTGGGCAGCGGGAGCTATGCGTTCGGCATCGACTGGTCTCCCGACGACCGCTGGATCGCCGGCTACGACGTTGCCAGCCGCCGCCTGGAGGTCGTTCAGGTGGCGACCGGGCTTCGCATTCCCCTGCCCTATTCGGAAGCGCTCAGCGAGCCCGCCTGGCGGCCCTAGCGTCCGGGGACCGGCGCGGGAGGGCGCGCACCGCCGCCTGCGTCCCGGTCTCCTGGCCTGAAGCGTTGTTCACCAGTGCGCCGGACCTGCCGGCGCCCGCGTCCACAGTCGAACCGACCATGCGCAACTGCCTGCGGCTGGCTGCCGCCCTGTCGTGCGCCGCCCTCACCGGCTGCTCGTCGTCGTCGACCGGTTCAGACGGCACCGGGAGCGACCCCTTCACCAGCAATACGATCGGCAAGTACCAGGCGTTCACCGACGGAGGCGGCACCTGGTCGGTGGCCAACGGCGTGCTGAGCGGCCGCGGCACCGCCGAGCACAACGTGCTGGTGCGCACGGGCACCCGGATGAAGACGGGCTGGGTGGAAGCGAAGTCCGACGCGGCGGACGACGGCGGCCTGGTCCTTCGCTTCGTGGACAACCAGAACTACGTGCTGCTGGCCTTTCGCGACGACGCCCAGAGTCCCTGGTTCTACGGAAACAACCTGGCGCTGTACACGCGCGTGGGCGGGGACTTCGACGAACTTGCCTCGCTCAACGTCGCCTGGCCGCGCGGCACCCCGCACACGGTTCGCCTGGAGGCGGGCGACGGCGAGCTGCTGATCTACTTCGACGGCACCTTGCTCGAGGCGGTTCCCATGCCCGCCGACACCCCGGCCGAGGGCGCGATCGGCGTTCGCCACTACGGCGAAGATCCCGCCTGGACCACGCGCATCGACGAGCTGCGCTGGGACCTGGACGGCTAGCCGCGGCCGCTCCGGGCACGCCGCCCTCCCGCGCGCGGGGCTTTGCGCGTAGAATACCCCCTCTCGCGAACGCATCCCGCGTGGCGAGGAGGGGGTTTTCGGTTCCCGGCCGGCCGCTACGGGGCCGCCGCGCCCCGATCGGCCTTCGCACGCACCGCCCATCCGCACTCGTGACGACCCAAGCACGCGTCAGCCGCACCGACACCTCCGCCGTCGAGCCCCGCTACCTGGCGGCGCTCGAGGCCGAGCGCGCCGGCTGGTGGAACTCCGAGAACTTCGACACCTGGAAGAACCTGTACGTCAGCGAGTACGCGCGCGGGTTCTACGTGGTCGACACGCTGCAGAAGTACGTTCCCGGCTTCGCCACGGCGGGGGCGCGGGTGCTGGACATCGGCTGCGGCGACGCGGGGGTGCTCATTGCCTTCGCCGAGCGCGGCGCTCGGTGCGCGGGGATCGAACTCGACGAGAAGAGCCTGGCGCGCGGACGGCTGCGGGCGGAGGAGCACGGCGTGGAGGTGGAGCTGCGCAGCGGCATCGCCGAGGCGCTGCCCTGGCAGGACGGGTCGTTCGACCTGGTGATCCTGGACAACGTGCTGGAGCACGTGACCGACCGCGAAAAGACGCTGCTGGAAATCCGCCGCGTGCTGAAGCCGGGCGGGCTGCTGTACATGGTGACGCCCAAGCCGTTCTCGGCGTACAGCCTGTGGAACGATCCGCACTACGACCTGGCCGGCCTGGTGCTGATGCCGCGGCGGATGCAGATCTGGTACTTCGAAAAGCTGCGCGGCGGCGGCGAGGGCACCTACGACGTGGGGGTGATCCCCACCCGCCCCACGCTCAAGCGGATGCTGCGCGCCGCGGGCTTTTCCATCGAGGTGCCGCCCCGCGAGCTGTGGGTGCACTACCTGCGCAACCGCATCGCCCGGCCGGAAGAGGTGAGGCCGGGGCTGAAGCGAACGCTGGCGGGGTACTTCGGGTCGCGCCGCTGGCCCTTCCAGAACCCGGCGATGCGGCTGATGTGGGACGTGGCCATCGGCAGCAACTTCTTCATCGCGCGCCGCGACCCGTGAAGCCGCGGGTTCTTCACGTCATCTACGACGACCCGGCCAACCCCTGGGTGGCGGGCGGCGGCGCCGTCCGCGTCTTCGAGCTGTACCGGCACCTGGCGGACGACGTCGAGGCGACCGTGGCCACGGGGAGCTACCCCGGCGCCCGGGACGAGACCGTGGACGGGGTGCGCTACCTGCGCCTGGGCGCGGCGGGCCCGTACGCGTGGAGCCGCCTGACGTATGCCCGCGCGGCCAACGCCCTGCTGAGGTCGGCGGAGTACGACGCGGCGGTGTTCGATTTTTCCACCTACACCCCCGTCTTCGTCCCCACGGACCGCCCCGCGGGCATCACCGTCCACCACGTGAGCGGCCCGACGGCGCGGGAGCGGTGGGGGCGGGTGCTGGCCCCCGCCATCGGCCGGCTGGAGACGTCGATGATCCGCCGCGCCGCGCGGCTGAGCGCCACCTCGCTGGCCACGCGCGACCTGCTGCGGACCATCGCGCCGGGCGTGCCCATCGACATGGTGTACGCCGGTGTGCCCGACGAGCTGTTCGCCCTCCCCCGGCGCCCGGAAGAGTACCTGCTGTACTTCGGGCGGCTGGACGTATTCCAGAAGGGGCTGGACACCCTGCTGCAGGCCTTCGCCCTGCTGGTGCGCGGCCGGCCCGCGCTGGAGCTGCGGATCGCCGGGCGCGGCAAGGACGCCGACCGGGTGGCGGCGATGTCGCGCGAGCTGGGCATCGACCGCAGCGTCCGCATGCTGGGCGCCGTCAGCGAGGGCGAGCGCCAGGCCCTGTTCGCCGGTGCCGCCGTACAGCTGATGCCCTCGCGCTTCGAGGGCTTCGGCATGGTGGCCGCCGAGGCCATGGCCGCGGGCGTACCTCTCGTGGCGGCCGCCGCGGGGTCGCTCCCCGAGGTGGTGGACCCGCCCCGCGGCGGCGTCACCGTCCCCGCCGGCGACGCGGCCGCGCTGGCCGCCGCCGCCGCGCGGCTGCTGGACGACCGCGCCGCGCGCGATGCCCTGTCGGCGTCGGCGCGCGTATCGGCCGAGCGCTTCCGCTGGAACGCCGTGGCGGCGGACCACCTGCAGTTCATCCACCGAATCGCCGAGGGGCGCCCCGCGTCCCGTTCCCGAGCATCCCGATGAAGAAGACCGCTCCCCCGCCCCGCCGCCCGCCGCTGGGCACCCCCGCCGAGACCGAGCCCCAGCTGGGCGCCGGCTGGGCCGCCGCGCTCTACTTTGCGCTGGCGCTGCTGTACTTTCTGCCCGCGTTCCTTCCCGGGCGGCACATCTTCGGGACCGACTACACGCAGTCCGGCTTCTTCTACTACGACTTCATCACCCAGAAGACCGGTTCCGGCGGATTGCCCGGGTGGGTGCCGCACGTGTACGGCGGGGTGCCGCTCTTCTCCAATCCCGGCAGCACCTACTATCCGGTGCGCTGGCTGGCGGACTTCGCCGGCTCCACCCGGCTGTTCTTTCCCCTGCTGTTCTGGATCCAGTTCGGAATCGCGGGGTGGGGGATGTACCTGCTGGGGCGGGAGCTGGGGTGCCGCAAGTGGGTGGCGTTCGTGGTGGGGCTGGCCTTCCAGTGGACGGGCATCCTGACGTCGTGGGTGTACGCGGGCCACGACGGGCGCATCATCGTGGTCACCCTGGCGCCCCTGCTCTTCTACTTCCTTCACCGGGGGATCCGCACCGCGGCGGTGGCGCCGTTCGTGGGCGCGGCGGCGACCGTGGGGATGGCGCTGCTCTCGTTCCAGATCCAGAACGCATACTACCTGCTGCTGGCGGCGGGGGTGTGGTCCGCGTTCCTGCTGGTGTCGCTGCGCGTGCACCGCGAGCCCGCGCGGCTGGGGAAGGTGGCGGCGCTGGGGATCGCGGCGGTGGCGTTCGGGTTCGTGACGGCGGCCGTCAACTTCCTCCCCTTCCAGAACTACGTCGACAAGTCGCCGCGCGGCATGACGGGCGGGCGCGGATACGAGTACTCCACCTCGTTCTCCATGCCGCCGCGCGCCGTGCTGGGGCTGGCCGTGCCCGAGCAGGTGGGCGCCAACGTGCAGAACGAGCGCGGCGAGTACGTGTTTCCCGTCTACCGCGGCGAGAACGCCTTTCGCCTTCACACGGAATACGTGGGCGCGCTGGTGATGGTGCTGCTGGCGCTGGGCGCGTACTACTCGCGGCGCAACCGCTACTGGTGGTTCTTCGCGGGGCTGGGGCTGTTCGCGCTGACGCTGGCGCTGGGCGGCAACACGCCCCTGTACAAGCTCTACTACGACGTGCTTCCCGGCCTCAAGCGGTTCCGCGCGCCCGACCTGGCGTACTACGTCCTGAGCTTCTCGCTGATCTGCATGGCCGCGATCACGCTGGAGCGCCTGGCGGAGCTGCGCGCCGCCCGGGGCGAACGGCGTCCGGGGACGGATGCCACGGACGACGCGGGAGCGGTGCTGTGGATCGGGGCCGGCGTGGTGGGCGTCGCCGTCCTGGGAGCGATGTTCCTGGGCAGCGGCGCGGCGGGGATGGCGGAGGGCACCAGCGGCCTGACGCCGTCGCAGGGGTGGATGCGGTTCGCCCTGTTCGCCGCGGCGGTGGCGGGAACGATCTGGGCCTGGTGGGAGCGGAAGCTGTCGAGCGTGGCGGCGATGGCGCTGCTGTCGCTGATCACCGTGGCCGACCTGTGGATGGTGGGAAAGAAGTTCTTCCAGACGATGGACGCGCCCGAGGTGGCCTACGCCCCCGACGACGTGACCTCGTTCCTGATGCAGCAGCCCAAGCCGTTCCGCTACTGGTCCGTTCCCGGGCAGAGCGCCTGGCCGCGGTTCATCAACCAGCCGATGTGGTTCGGCCTGGAGAGCGCGGCGGGCGAGCACGGCAACCAGCTGCAAAGCTACAACGAGTTCGCCGGGGCCGGCACGCAGACGTACGTCGACTTCCACAACTTCGCCGACCCGCGCTTTCTGGCGGCGGCCAACGTGCGGTACCTGGTGATCTCGGCCCAGGTGCAGATGCCGTGGCTGCGCGAGGTGTTCCGGGGCGAGCAGGCCATCGTGTACGAGAACGCCCTGGCCCTGCCCCGCGCCTACCTGGCCGAGCGCGTCACCGCCGTGCAGGGGCCCGCGCAGTCGCTCGCCGCCCTCCAGGACACCACCTGGGACCCTCGCACCACGGCGGTCGTGGAAACCACGGGCGCGCCGCCCGTGGGTGCGGGGCCGCTGCAGGGGAACGCACAGGTGGTGAGCCACGAGCCCGACCGCGTGGTGGTGCGCACGACGGCCAACCGCGCGGCGTACCTGGTGCTGGCCGACAACTGGTACCCGGACTGGCGGGCCACGGTGGACGGTCGCGAAACGCCGGTCTACAAGACCAACCACACCTTCCGCGGCCTGGTGGTGCCCGCGGGCACCCACACGGTGGAGTTCACCTTCCGCTCGGCCGCGCTGCACACCGGCTTTTCCATCTACCTGGCCTGCCTGGCGCTGCTGGCGGCGTACGGCGCCTGGCTGCTGTTCCGCCACCGCCGCCGCGGGGCCGCGGCCGTGGAGGCGACGGACGCGTGAAGCGCTCGCCGGCCCTGCGCCGGGCCGTCGCGTTCCTCCTGGTCGCCGCCACGGTCTGGTACCTGGCGGCGACCATCCATTCGCACTGGGCCGAGCTTCGCGACTTCGACTGGCGGGCGAACCCCGCCCTGCTGGCGGCCAGCGTGGCGGCCCACGTGCTGGTGCTGGCGTGGGGGGTGTGGGTATGGAGCCGGGTGCTGCGCCACTTCGAGCATCCGCCCGTGCGGCTGGGCGCGCTGCAGCGCATCTGGTTCCTTTCCAACCTGGCGCGCTACGTTCCCGGCAAGGTCTTCCAGTTCATCGCCGTCGCGCAGCTCAGCAGGTCGGCGGGGCTGTCCGGCGCCGTGCTGCTGACTTCCATGCTGGTGCACACGGGAATGTCGCTGCTCTCCGCCGTGGTCGTGGCGTCGTGGACGGTCACGGGCGGCATCTTCCGCGGCGTCCACCCGCTGTGGCCGGCCCTCGCCCTCTCCGCGGGCGCTATACTCGCCGTGCACCCGGCCTTCCTGAATCGCCTCCTTTCCACGATCCCGCGCCTGCTGAAGCGCGAGGTGATCCGCTGGAACGGCGGGTGGATCGATGGCTTGATGCTGCTGGGCCTGTCGATCGTGAGTTGGCTGCTGTACGGCGCAGCCTACCACCTGTTCATCGCGTCGCTGATCGACGCGCCGTGGTCGCTGATGCCGGCGCTGACCGGGGTGAATGCGCTCTCGTTCGTGTTCGGCTACGTCTCGCCGCTGCCGGGGGGCGCGGGGCTGCGCGAGGTGTCGATGAAGATGCTGCTGGAGCCGTACATGGCTTCGGGCGTGGCGGCGGTGCTGGCCATCGCGGCGCGCCTGTGGACAATCGCCGCCGAGTTGCTGGGCGGTGCCGCCGCGGTGATGCTGGCGCGGCGGACGACGGACGCGCGCACGGTGGAGCCGTAGCGCCCCGTCTGCGCTTGCCCAGAAGTTTTGGGTGTGATATTCTGCAATTATCGTCCCCTTCGGGGCGGTTGCCCGTGTGTGGGCTTCACCTTCCGTATGAGAGACCAATGCGCTTTCTCGTTCCGTTGATGAGCGCGTCGATGTTCCTGCCGCTGATGGCGTGCAACTCGCCCACCGCTCCACCCGAGGTTCTAATGGTGGAAAGCTTCAACATGGAAAACTCGGGGTTGTACAAGCTGAACTACACGGGGTTCGTGAATTGGGACGTGACGTCCGGCAGCGTGGACTTGGTGGGCACGGCGCCCTTCGACGACTTTCTGCCCAAGGCGCAGGGCCTTTACGTAGACCTGGACGGCACGACGAAGGCCGCGGGAACCCTCCGCTCCAAACAGCGTTTCGACCTGAAGCCGGGCACCTACCGGCTCGAATTCAGAATGTCGGGCACGCCGCGGCCGAACCAGCCGCCGAACACCATGCGGATTTCCGTGGGGAGTGCGTTCAGCGAAACCGTTACCCTGCAAAGTTACGCCCCGCTGACGACGTTCGCGCGGACATTCCGGGTACGCTCTACCCAGCAGGCGCACCTCGAGTTCGCGCATGCGGGCGGGGACGACTACGGCAACTTTATCGACGACATCCGCTTCGAACGGCTCTGAGCAACGCGGCGGATGCGCGGTGCAAGGCACCTGGCAGGGGCGCAGGCGACATGATCGCCTTCGCCCCTTCACTTTCCGCAGGCCCCTTCCCCCGCTGCGCCCTCACGCTGGCGGGCTCCCATCCCCTCCACAGTAGCGCGCTCCGACGGGTTGCGGTTACATTTGCCCCCTTTGCCGCACGTGGACCGTCCATCATCGGAACCGCTACATGCTCGACGAGCTGAAGAACAGACTGGGTGAAGAGATCGAGCGCCTGACGCACGAGCTGCAGGTGGTGCTTCCCGAAGCCATCAAGAAGGCCGTGGAGCACGGCGACCTGCGCGAGAACTCCGAGTACAAGGCGGCGCTCGAGCGGCAGCAGTTCATCCAGGCCCGGCTGAACCACCTGACCATGCGCGCCGGCGAGCTGTCGAAGATCGACCTGTCGCAGATCCCCGCCGACCGCGTGGGCTTCGGCTCGCGGGTGACGGTGACGGACATGCGCACGCGCGAGCAGGAAGTGTTCACGCTGGCCTTCGGCGACTTCATCGACAAGGACAACCTGGACAGCGGGCAGATCTCGATGGCGTCGCCGCTGGGGCAGCAGCTGATGGGCAAGAAGAAGGGCGACAAGGTGAGCATCCAGCTTCCCCGCGGCGAGCGCAAGCTGCACGTAAAGGAAGTGGTCACCCTCCCGCAGATGCTGGACAAGGCCGAGACGGCCTGAGCCGATCGTTCGTCCAGGAACGCGAAAGCCCCGGCCGAGCAGCCGGGGCTTTCGCGTTTCACTCAGGTGCGTTCAGGGAACCCGTTGCACGCTGCCGACGGAGTACCGTACGCCCGCGTCGTTGGCCAGCGTGCCGATTTCCGCCTCGGTGGGGTAGCCCAGCGACGAGTGGTACTTCACGTCCAGGTACGTCCCTTCGTCCGCCGCGGCGTCGATCGCATCGAACAGCTCGTCGATCGTGGGGATGCCCTGCGCCTCGGGCCCGGTAACCGGGCTGCCGGTCTGCGCATCCTTGACGGACACCACGTGGTCGTCGCGCACCTCCACCACCACCGCGCCCAGCGGCACGCAGAAGCAGGTGCGCGCAAAGGTGAAGCGGTAGTCGTCCAGGTTCTGCGATTCCCAGCGGCGGCGCTGGGCCGCCACTTCGCCCTCTTCGTCGCGCGGAAGCAGGAACGGCCGGGCGCAGCCGGACAGGGTCAGGGCAAGCAGCAGCGGAGTGAGGATCTTCATCGTCGGGCGGCGGAAAAGGGAGCGGATACCCTCGTTTCTTGCCCCTGAGAACGTGCGACGCCGATTGGTCCTGACAGTCTTCAAGGATGGCCGATCAGCCGCACCACCCGCGCGACCGCTTCTTCCGTATCGGTGACCACGACGGCGTTGGCCGAGGCCAGGACGGAGATGCTGCCCCGCTCCGTCAGCACGTGCTCCAGCGCGGCCGCGATGCTTTCGGCCGGCACGTAGTTCAGCCGGATCGCACGGCTGACCAGCGGCGCGTCCGGCCGCTGCCCCGCGATGCGCACGGCCGAGTCGATGCGCAGCAGCCCCCCGCTAATCTCCTGCACGCCGAAACCGTAGGCCTCCACGATGGCGCGCAGGGCCACGTCCCACGGCTGGTTCCGCACCTCCGCCGTCACCACTCCGGCAACGTCCGGCCCAACCACGATGGACGATCCCGAGAACTCGGCAAACGCGCGAACCACGTCGCGCATCTCCACGTTCTGGAACGAGGCGGTGATCCGCCGCATTTGCGCATGCGCGGGAGCCGCCGCCAGGCTGATGGCGAGAACGAGCAGGGTCAGGATGCGGATCATGGCCGGATGACTTCCGCGCGGAAGGGGCTCGACTACACGTGAAGAGAAGGAAGATAACACGATGCGGCGCAAAGACGTATCTATCCGGATCTAGACGCATCCCGGGCGAATGACACACGTGGGAATTCGTGGTAGATTCAGAGTGCG
The DNA here is from genome assembly GCF_036388275.1 of Longimicrobium sp. Taxonomy (NCBI): domain Bacteria; kingdom Pseudomonadati; phylum Gemmatimonadota; class Longimicrobiia; order Longimicrobiales; family Longimicrobiaceae; genus Longimicrobium; species Longimicrobium sp. The sequence goes on along the minus strand of NZ_DASVSF010000022.1, from coordinate 96,619 downwards.
GCGCCGGGAACTCGTCGTAGCCGGACGCTGCCCCACCTTCGACTCCATCCGTAGACCCTCCGCCATGCGACTTCCCCTCGTCGTACTCGCCCTGCTCGTGCTCGCCACCGTCGTGCTGGTCGTGGCCCTTGGGCAGGAATCCGACGAGTCGGCCGCCCTTCCACCGGTATCCGGCGAATGGCCAGCCGACACGCTGGGCGACACTCCCCCCGCCGCCGACACCGCCGACACCGCCGAAGCGGAGTGCGATGCCGCACGCGATCAGCGCGTGCTGGAGGTGGCCGAAAGTGAGATCCGTAGCGCGCTGGCGGGGCGTGCGACGGCGGACGAGATCGACGCGCGTGTTTCCGCCGTGCACGAGCGGCTTCGTACCAGCGGGGCGCTGAGCTGCACCGCCGCAACCACCGACACGGCCGAGACGACCGGGGGCCAGTTCGGCGCGATCGCCGTGGGACCAGACGCCGCCTGGGGCGTCAGCTGGGACCATCCCTCGCAGGCCGACGCGGACCAGCGCGCGCTGCGGGAGTGCTCCAACTGCCGCGTCGTGGTACGCATCATCGGTCCCATGTGCGGGGCATATGCCACCAACGGCCTGGGCTCTGGCTGGGCACTCGACGGGACGCGCGCATTGGCCGAAGCCGGCGCCTTCGCCGAGTGCATTCCAAGCGGCCCGGACTGCAAGATAGTGGCGTACGCGTGCAACTCGCGGATACCCCACAGCGGCGCCCCCTGACGATCGCACGGGCAGGTTGAATCGAAGGGCCCTCTCCCGCCACGCGCGGGAGAGGGCGGTTTCGCTCTACGCATCCACGGGAGCAGGCCCGGGCATCGCTGCGCGAATGCGGCCGCCCGCGCAGCCGTGCCGGAACGTGGCTTGCAACTCCGCCCCGCCCCATGACTTGCGCAAGCATCGGAAACCGAACCAGGAGATCCCCATGGACCGCAACCAAGACGACCGCACCAACGTGGACGGGCACCCCGAGGTCGCCGCGCAGGACCGGCTGAACATGCAGCCCGGCCGCCTGGAAGACATCGAAAACGCCACGGCGTACGCCAACCGCACCGGCCAGGGCGACGTCACGGGCGAGGGCGAGCGGCTGCACGACCGCGAGAACATGTCGGCGATGGAGGGGATGGCCAGCGGGATGGACAACCCCGTGGAGCGCGGCGAGCGCCAGGCGGGCACCGGCGGCGGCGCGAACCGCGTGAGCCCGGGCGAGGACCTGGGGAACGGGATCGAGGCGAAGCCCGCCAACGGCCTGCAGGGCGCCGACGGCCGCGTTACCCCGGGCGAGGACATCGGGAACGGCATCCGTGCCCGCCCCGCCGGCGACCAGGACGTGGGGAACCCGCTGGTCTGATCGCGGGCTCATTCGGAACACGGAGGGGCGCGGACGATCTCGTCCGCGCCCCTTTATCAGCCGAGCTGCTTCAGATCTTCAAGGTCCTTGTGCCGGCCGCTCGCGCGCTTGTTCTGCTTCAGATGTTCCAGATCAATGACTGAAACGTCTACCCCATCGATTCTTGCTTCGACGCGATGCGGGTAGCAGTCCTCGAATGCCACTCCGGAAATTTCGTTGAGTATCTCGATCCGGAGGGGCGCCATCCCCATTCGGACCATGCGCCCCTGCTGCAGAAAGACATCACTTGTGAGCTCCGGGGTACCGAACCCGAACTCTTGCAGCGCGTCCACCATGCGCGCTGCATTATCGGGGTCCAGCGCAATCCAGACGTCGATGTCGCCCGTGGCGCGTGGATAGCCGTAGTAGTTAACGGCGTACCCGCCGATCAGCAGGTATCTGACCCCATGGCGCCCAAGCAATATCAAGAACTCTTTGAAGTCTGCCGGTAGCTGCGTCTCCATAGTTGATCCGGCGCAGGAGTTCGAGATGGGCCATGCGTTCGGCGGGGGTGCGCGAACGCCAGTACGCGGCATCTGCGGCGTCGGCCTCCTCGAACGAGTCGAAAACCGAGAATGCGGTGCGATCCACGCGTGGCTCGTCCATCATCCTCCCATCCCGCCGCGTCTACGCAGCTCGTCCACTTCGGTGCGGAGCGTGGCGATCAGCTCGGCCATGAAGCCGAAGCCGAAGAGGATGAAGCCCACCGTCTCCAGCAGCACCACGAACGTCAGCAGGGGGCGGTAGCCGAAGGGGGGCATCGTTCCCGCCACACGCAGGACGATGGTCAGCAGCCCCACCAGGAAGCCGGCGAAGATCAGCATCAGCCCGCCGCCGCCGAAGAACTGCATGGGCTTTTCGCTGAACTTCAGATAGAACCACACCACCACCAGGTCGCCCACGCCCACCAGCACCCGGCGCCGCCCCGAGTACTTGGCCACGCCCGCGCGCCGCGGAAACAGCTCGATGTCGATTTCCGACACCGTGTACCCCTGCGCGTGGGCCAGCACCACGAAGAAGCGGTGCCAGTCGTGGCGAAGGGGAATTTCGCGCAAAATCTCGGTGCGGAACGCCTTCATGCTGTTCAGGTCGCGCACGGGCACGTCGAACAGCGTCTGCGACAGGCGGTTGTAGATGGACGACACGCCACGCTTGTCATAGTGCCCCACCTTGCGCCCCGTGACGATGTCGACGCCCTTCCCCAGCGCCTCCAGGAAGCGCGGGATCTCTTCCGGGCTGTGCTGCAGGTCGGCGTCGAAGAGCACCAGGTACTCGCTCTCGGCGGCGTACGCGCCGGTGACCATCGCCTCGGTCTTGCCGCGGTTGCGGCGGTGGCGAAGCACGCGGGCGCGCGGAAACGAGGCGGCCTCGCGCAGCGCCGCCTCGTAGGTGCCGTCCCTGGACCCGTCGTCCACCACGATCACCTCGCCCGCCAGTCCGTGCCGGTCGAAGGTGGCGCGTAGCTCGGCGAAGAGCGCGGGTACGTTCTCCAGCTCGTCGAAGGCGGGGACCAGGACGGCGAAGTTGCTGCGCAGGTGGGGCGGCACCACGGGAAGCGGCGAAGCCCCGCCAAGTGCAGCGGGGCTCTGCGCGGGCGGAACGTGGAGCAGGGTGCCGTCGCTCACACGCGCTTGCGCATGCGGGCCGAAAGCACGCCCAGCTGGTCGCGGTACTTGGCCACGGTGCGGCGCGCGATCTGGATGCCGTCGTCCTTGAGGATGTTCACGATGGCCTGGTCCGTCAGCGGGTGCGCGGGGTCTTCGTCGCTCACCAGCTTTTCGATCTGCGCCTTGATGCCGCGCGCCGACACGTCCTCGCCGCTCGTCGTGCTAAGGCCCGACGAGAAGAAGAACTTCAGCGGGAACACGCCGCGCGGCGTCTGCACGAACTTCTCGTTGGTCACGCGGCTGACGGTGGACTCGTGCATGTCGATCACCTCGGCCACCTCGCGCAGGGTCAGCGGCTTCAGGTACTGCACGCCCTTGTCGAAGAAGTCGCGCTGCCGGTCGACGATGAAGTTCATCACCTTGAGCATGGTCTGCCGGCGCTGCTCGATGGCCTGGATCATCCAGTTGGCCGAGTTCAGCTTGTTGCTGATGAACTCCTTGTTCTCGCCGACGAACTTCTTCTTGTCCTTGGCGATGTCGCGGTAGGCGCGCGACAGCTTCAGGCGCGGCAGGCTGGTATCGTTCAGGAACACCAGGTACTCGCCCTCGATCTTTTCGACGATCAGGTCGGGGATGATGTAGTTGTCGCCCCCGGACGAGTACTTGAGGCCGGGCTTGGGATCGAGCTTGGCCACCTCGTCCGCCGCGTCCTGCACGTCGCGCGGGGTGATGCTGAGCTCCTTGCTGATCTCGCTCCAGCGGTGGTTGATCAGCTGCTCGAAGTAGTCGCGGACGATGCGGAAGGCCAGGCTGTCGCTCAGCCGCCGCTCGATCTCGGCGATGGGCGGCTCGCTTTCGCCCGTTTCCTTGATCAGGTCCTGCACCACCGAGTCGCGAAGCTGCAGGAGGATGCACTCGCGCAGGTCGCGCGCGGCGATGCCGGCCGGGTCGAAGCCCTGCACGGTGCGCAGCATCCGCTCGGCCTCTTCGAGCACGTACGGCGGCACGCCCTGGAACTCCTCGGTGCCCCGGACGAAGTCGTTGAGCGTCTGGACGATCTCCTCCAGCGGGCACACCAGGTACCCGTCGTCGGTGATGTTGCCGATGATCTCCTCACCCAGCAGGAGCTCGCGCTCCGACAGGCGAAGCAGCGTCAGCTGGTCGTGAAGGTGGTCGCCGAGGTCCTTGGTATCCACCGACACCGGCTCGTAGTACTCGCGCTCCTCGTACTCTTCGCGGCGGCCGCCGGTCTCGAAGCCGTTCAGGAGGATCTCCTCCCAATCGATCTCGTCGTCCTTCTTCTCGTCGTCCTTCTCGGCCTTGACCTCTTCCTCGGCGTCTGGCTCCACGAGGTCCAGGAAGGGGTTGTTCAGCAGCTCCTGCTTGAGGTGCTGCTGAAGGTCCAGCAGGGGCATGTAGAGCAGATCCATCGCCTGGTACAGGCGCGGATTGATCTTCATCTCCTGCTTGAGGGTCGTTCCCTGATAGAGACCGGTCTTCATACCGCTTCGTCCTGTTCTGGATTCCGCGCGCCGCCGTTCCCGGGCCAGCGGCCCTGGGCCGCGGGTTCACGCGTCATCGGTTGGGGGCCTTCAGCCGCCTCGCTCCGCCTCATATCCCGCCGGACTCGCCTCGTCCGGAGCCACCACGTCCGAGTCCGCCACGCCGAAGCCGGTCTCGTCCACGTTCCTGTCCACGCCCGCCGTCTCCAGCTCCGCCGGGCCGTCGTGGGCCACCGCGTCGGCGGGATGCGCCCACGCCAGCTCCGGCTCGTCGAGCACGTCGTCGTAGCCGTCCGCGTCCATCGGCTCGCCCTGATCGGGCCAGGAGCCGTCCTCGTCCGCCACTTCCGGAGTATCGTCGTTCGCGGCCGGCCGCAACAGGGCGGGATTGGGATACCGCTCGCGCATGCGGGCCGTGAGCGTGGGTCCCAGGTAGATCTCGGCCACCTCGTCGTTCCACACCAGCTCCGACACGGTGCCGGAAACGCGCACGCGGCCGTCGTACATGATGTAGGCGCGGTCGACGATGTCCAGCGTCTGCTCGACGTTGTGGTCGCTGATCAGCACGCCGATGCCGCGCTTGCGCAGCCCGCTGACGATCTGCTGGATGTCGTGCACCGCGATGGGGTCCACGCCCGCGAACGGCTCGTCGAGCAGCATGAACTTGGGCTCGCCCACCAGCGCGCGAGTGATCTCCAGCCGCCGCCGCTCGCCGCCGGACAGGGCGTACGCGCGGCTCTTTCGCACGTGCTTGATGGACAGCTCGTCCAGCAGCGTCTCCAGCCGGCGCTTCCGCTCCGCACGGGGGATCCGCATCATCTGCAGGATGGCCATCACGTTCTCTTCCACCGTCAGCTTGCGGAAGATGGACGGCTCCTGCGCCAGGTACCCGATCCCCGCGCGCGCGCGGCGGAACATGGGGATGCGCGTGATCTCGCGCCCGCCCACGAACACCTTGCCTTTGTCGGGGCGGATGAGCCCCACCATCATGTAGAAGCTGGTGGTCTTCCCCGCCCCGTTGGGCCCCAGCAGCCCCACGATCTCGCCCTGCGACACGTGGAGGTCTACCTCGTTGACCACGCGGCGCTTGCGGTACGTCTTCACCAGCCCCGTGGCCTTGAGCGTGGACCCGCCCGGCACCAGCGCCGACGCGCGCGCCACGTAGGCGGTCGACGGGGCCTCTGCCGCGTCCGTCACCGGCGCCTCGGCCTCGGTCGCGTCGACCGACGGCGCGCCCTCGCCCAGGATGCCGCCGATGCGCGCGTCCAGCATCTCCACGATCTGCTGGCGGTCCGCGTCCACCTCGCCCGCCGCCCAGGGGGTCAGCCGCACGGCCGCCCACTCCGCGGCGGGGGCCAGGTCGCCGTCGTCCGGCCCGGGGTGCGGCAGCGGCTCCAGCAGGCCGTCGTCCTCCAGCGCGCGGACGATGTGCTCGTCCAGGTAGCGCACCGTCTCCGCGGCCGGAAAGTTCTGCGGATGCCCCGCGGCGCCGTCGTGCCGGGCGTACCAGCGGCGGTACTCCTCGCGCACGGCGGTCAGCCAGGTGGCGCGCTCCACCGTGCCGTCGCCGTTGGCATGGTCTACCAGCGCCCGCAGGGCGATCAGGGTGCTCAGGTCGGCCGGGCCCTTGGCCGCGGCCACCCGCTCGAAGCCGCCGCTCATGGCACCCTCCGCCGGTCTGGCAGCGTGGTTCCGGGCGGCGCCGCGACGGGCGCGGGCGGCGACGTCGGCTGCCCGCCCGCGGGAGCCGCGGGGGCGCCGGGGCGCACGACCGCTGGGGTGCGCTCGGCCACGCGTGCGGCGGCCGTGTCGCCCCTGGCGGAATCGGCGCGGGCGGTGTCGCGGAGGGCGGGGTCCAGGTAGACGCCCCGCTTCAGCCCTCGTACCGTGGCCACGTCTACCTCGCCGTCGGCGAACGCCAGGTCGATGGTGTCGCCGATCAGGTAGTTGATCCCGCGGCGCCCCCCGGCCCGCGCCGCCTGGGCGGAGTCGCTGGAGGGCGCCATGCGGTACAGCGACCGCGCCGAGCCCAGCGCCAGCAGCCGCTCCAGCTGGGCGTTCTGCGACGTGTCGGCCGGGGCGCCGGCGGGCCGCACCGCCGCACGCGCCGAGTCCGACTGGAAGTAGCCGATGATGGTGTCGCCGAACAGCAGGTCGCGCTGGCCCAGCGACAGCCCCGCGACGGTGTCGGGTTGCCCGGCGGCGTCCTGGGGCGTGGGCCCGGCCACCTGCAGCGTGTCCCACGACTGCCCCTGCGCCGCGCCGATGGCGATCACCTGCCGCACGCGCTGCCCGGGGGTCAGCGCCTCCAGCGAATCGGCCTCCATGCGAAAGCCGCGCGACAGGGCCACGGAGCGCCCCTTGGACTGCGGCGCGTTTCCGGACACGAGGCGCTGCAGTGAGTCGCGGGCGAAGAACATCTGCAGCTGCGGCCCGGTGATGCGAAGCCGCTCCTGCACCAGCCGCGAGTTGCCGCGCGCCAGCACGCGGTCGATGGCGCCCTGGGCCAGGATGCTCTCGATGTAGTCGGCCGTCAACTCGTACTGCTCGCCCTTCGCGCGGGCGTTGCCGCGCAGCTCCATCTTTTCGGCGGTGGCGTCGTAGTATGCCTCGCTGGCCCAGGCATCCATCTCCTTGCCGTCGATCACCACGTTGCCTTCGGCGGTCATGAACTGCTCGCCGGCGGTGGTGATGCGGTTGGCGTCGATCTCCATCGGCTGGCGCCCCCGCGACGAGGGCACCACGGTCAGGTGGGGGCGCTCGGTGGCGATGGCCTGCGCCTGCGGACGGCCCATGCCGGCGCGGAAGTACTCCAGGTTGGGCCCGCGCAGGGTGCTGCCCCGGTTCTTGTCGGTGAACACCACGCTGCCAGTGGCCCACAGCCGGCCCGTGTTGCCGTTGTACGTGGCGTAGTCCGAGGTCAGCGCGCGCGTGGGGTCCTGGTAGTCCACGCGGCCGAACAGGTGCACCTCGTTGATGGCCTCGAACATCACCGCGCTGTCGGCGCGCAGGTCTTCGCCGTTGGCGCACCGCACGTTCAGCGGCCCGCCAGCGTTGATGATGCGCTGCCCCTCGGGGCCGCTGCTGCTCCACCCGCCCTGCTGGTAGACCAGGTTGCAGACGTTCTGCGCCGCGGCCTCGCGCGGAAGCACCATGATCGCAGCGACGGCGAGCAGGATGGCAAGAAGGCGGCGCATCAGAAGTCCCCCGCCCCGGCGTTCACCTGCACGCCCTCGGCCTTGGCCCGGTTGCCCTTCATGTTGGTGAAGCGCGTGTCGGACTCGAAGCCCTGGGTGACCATCGTGCGGCCTTCTTCGACGATGGTCGTTTCGCGCGTGCTCCACACGCGGTCGCCGCGCTGGTCGTAGTGAAGCTCCTCACTGCGGACGGTGCGCTGGCGCCCCTGGTCGTTCTTGGTGATCAGCACCACGTTGCCGCGCGCCACCATCACCGCCGTGGCCTCGTCGTACTCGCCGGTCTTGGACGTGAGCGTGCCGGGGTTCTTTCCCTGCTTGTCGTAGAAGGTCAGCTGCACGCCCTTGAGGTCGAAGATCTGGGTGTTGGGCCGCTGGAAGGCGGTGTCGCCCTTCAAATCGGCCTTCAGCACGCCGCCGTCGCTCAGCTTCAGGTTCAGCCCGTACGTGCGCTGGCCGTCGTCGGCGTCGACGTTGGCCTTGGGCGCGGCGATGCCCGACTCGCCGTCGCAGGCGGCCAGCAGCGCCAGGGCGCACACGAAAACGCGGAGAATGGTCCTGCTCATATGGCCTAGACGGCTCCCGCCCGCATCAGGTCGTGAAGGTGAACCATCCCCACGAGAAGCCCTTCGCCGTCCACGACGGGAAGCGCCATCACGCCGTGCCGCTCCATCACGCCGACGGCTGCGGCGGCGAGCTGGTCGGGCTCGGCGGTTCGGGGAGTGTTCGTCATCACTTCAGATACGGAAATTCGGAAGAACTGTTCCTCCCGCTCCATCAGGCGCGTCAGGTCGCCGGAGGTGACCACCCCCAGCAGACGCCCGTTTTCGTCCACCACGGCCACGGTTCCGCGCCGCTCCGCGAGCAGCACCAGCGCCTCCCGCATGGTCGTGTCCGGCGGCACCGCGGGGGCGTCCGTCATCACGTCCCGCACCCGCAGCAGCAGCCGGCGGCCCAGCGCGCCGCCGGGATGGAAGCGGGCGAAGTCCTCGCGCCCGAAGCCCCGGCGCAGCAGCAGCGCCACGGCGAGCGCATCGCCCATCGCCAGCGTGGCCGTCGTCGACGAGGTGGGCGCCAGGTCGTGCGGGCAGGCCTCCTCGGCCACTGAGCAGTCCAGCACGTGGTCGGCGTGGCGGGCCAGCGCCGAGCTCATCCGCCCCGTCATGGCGATCACCCGCACGTCCATCCGCGTCAAAAACTCCAGCAGCCCGCGCAGCTCCTCGCTCTCGCCGCTCTTGCTGAGCAGGATGGCGACGTCGCCCGTCCCCACGATCCCCAAGTCGCCGTGCAGCGCCTCCACGGGGTGAAGGAAGGTGGCCGGCGTTCCCGTGGAGGTGAGCGTCGCGGCGATCTTGCGCCCGACGATCCCGCTCTTGCCGATCCCCGCGACCAGCACGCGGCCGGTCGCCGTGAGGATGGCCTCCACCGCGCCCGCGAACTCGTCGCCGATGCGGGCTTCCAGCGCCGCGACCGCCTGCGCCTCCATGCGGATCACCAGGCGCGCGCGGTCCAGCGTGTCGGCGACGCCGAGGGCGCCCTCCACCTCCAGAAGCTCCTGCAGGGCGCTCACCGCCCCGCCTCGCGCTCGGCGACGTACTGGGCCACGGCGTCGGCCCACTGGCCGCGCGCGGTCAGCAGCGCCTCGGCGAACTCGCGGACGGCGCCGTGCCCGCCGTGCTTCTTCGCGGCCCACACGGCGGCGGCCCGTGCGTCACTCGTCGCGTTGCCCACGACCGCGGGCAACCCCACGCGGCGGAGCACGGCCAGGTCCGGCAGGTCGTCACCCAGAAACGCCGTCTCGTCCCAGCCGATGCCGTTGCGCTCCAGGATCTCGGTCAAAGCGTTGAGCTTGTCGGCCTTCGGGTCCTGGTGCAGGTCGTCCACCTTCAGCTCGCCGGCGCGGATGCGGACGGCCTCGGAGACGCGGCCGGTGACGATGCCGACGCGCAGGCCGGCGTTCTTCAGCATCAGCACGCCCAAGCCGTCCTGGATGTCGAACCGCTTCAACTCCACGGACTCGCCGCTCGCCGTCGCGCCCAGGTAGACGCCGCCGTCCGTCATCACGCCGTCCACGTCGAAGACGACCATGCGGATGCGGCAGGCCAGCGCGGGATCGATGGGCTCAAACACGGGCGGCCTCCATCCCCAGTGCCGCGCGCAGCCCCAGCACCTCTTCGATCAGCGGACGAAGCCGTTCCAGCGGCAGCATGTTCGTCGTGTCGGACAGGCCCTTGGCCGGCTCCGGGTGCGTCTCGATGAAGAGCGCATCCGCCCCGGCGGCCACGGCGGCGCGGACGAGCGGGGGGATGAAGCGCGGCTCGCCCCCGCTAATTCCCCCGCCCTCTCCCGGGCGCTGCACGGAGTGGGTGCCGTCGAAGATGGCCGGCGCGTCGCAGGCCTCGCGCATCAGCGCGAACGAACGCATGTCCACCACCAGGTTTCCGTATCCGAAGAACGTTCCGCGCTCCGTCGTGGCGACCGCGGGCGAGCCGGCGCCGCGCACCTTGCCGACGGCGCCCTTCATCTCGTGCGGCGCCATCCACTGCCCCTTTTTGACGTTCACCGGCTTGCCCGTGGCTCCCGCGGCGACGAGCAGGTCCGTCTGCCGGCAGAGGAAGGCGGGGATCTGCAGCAGGTCCACCACGTCCGCCGCGGGCGCGCACTGCTCGGGGAGGTGCACGTCGGTGATCACCGGCAGCCCCGTGGCCTCGCGGACGCGCTCGAGCTTCCGCAGCCCCTCGTCCACGCCCGGCCCGCGCGGCGAGCCGGGAGACGAGCGGTTCGCCTTGTCGAACGACGCCTTGAAGACGACGGGCAGCCCCAGGTCGTCCGCCAGCCGCGCCAGCGCCTCGCCCACCTGCAGGTTCAGCGCGTCGTGCTCCACCACGCACGGCCCGGCGAGGAGGAAGAACGGCCCGCCCACGCGGAACAGCTCGGCGGCGTCGGTCATCCCGCGGCCACCCGGGCCCGGATGATCTCGCTCACCTCCAGGAAGTCGTCGGCGGCGCGGAGGCGCAGGTGCGCTTCCCGCTGCGTCTCGGGCGGCGCCTGCCCGGCGCCGAGCATCCCCAGCGCGCCGCGCTTGAGCTGCTCGCCCACTTCCGCGAGGACGTCGGCGTCGCGGGCCGTGAGCTCCGCCGTCCCCGTGTCGCGAAGCTGCTCCAGCCCGCGCGCGATCTCCGTCACGGAATCGGCGGCGTTCCCCGACCCCGCCCCGGCATACGCCAGGAGCGAATCGATGTGAGCTTGGGTCGGAACGTCCATCACGCGACCACCGTCTCCGGCGCGGACTCCGAAGCCGCCACCTTCGACGCGGCCGGCGCGAGGTCGCGGTGCATGCTCACCTGCTCCTCGCCGTTCCGCCGCGCGACCGCCGCGCCGACGAAGGACGCGAAGAGCGGGTGCGGATGGTCGGGCCGCGACTTGAGCTCGGGATGCGCCTGCGTGGCGACGAACCAGGGGTGGTCCGGCAGCTCGATCATCTCCACCAGGTTGCCGTCGGGCGAGGTGCCGCTGATGCGCATCCCCGCGTCCTCCAGCTGCGGCCGGTACTCGTTGTTCACCTCGTAGCGGTGCCGGTGGCGCTCGCTGATCTCATTGCCCCCGTAGATCTCGGCGGAGCGCGAGCCGGGCGCCAGGCGCGCCGTGTACGCGCCCAGCCGCTGCGTGCCGCCCAGGTCGGTGATCTGGCGCTGGCTGTCCATCAGGCAGATCACCGGGTCGCTCGTGTCGCGCTCCCACTCGGCGGAGTGCGCCTGGGCCAGGCCGCAGACGGAGCGCGAGAACTCGATGATGGCCGTCTGCATCCCCAGGCAGATGCCGAAGAACGGAAGGCCGTTCTCGCGCGCCCACTGGATGGCGGAAAGCATCCCCTCCACCCCGCGCACGCCGAAGCCGCCGGGGATCAGCAGGCCGTGGTACTGCGACAGCTTGTCCGCGGGCTGGCCGTTCTCGAAGTCCTCGGACGACAGCCAGTCGATCTCCACCTTGACGTCGTTGGCGATGCCGCCGTGGTACAGCGCCTCCTGCACCGACTTGTACGAATCGACCAGCGCCACGTACTTGCCCACGACGGCGATCTTCACCGCGCCGTTCTTGGGCCGCTTCACCCGCTCCACCAGGCGCTCCCACTCGCCCAGGTCGGGCTTGGCGGTCTGCAGCCCCAGCTTGGCGCACACCTGGTCGTCGAGCCGCTGCTTGTGATATTCCAGCGGCACCTCGTAGATGCTCGCGACGTCGCGCGCCTCGATGACGCTGGCCACGTCCACGTTGGTGAACAGGGCGATCTTGCGGCGCATCTCGGGCGGAAGCGCGTGCTCGCTGCGGCAGATGAGGATGTCGGGCTGAATGCCGATTTCCATCAGCTCGCGCACGGAGTGCTGCGTGGGCTTGGTCTTCAGCTCGCCGGCCGCCGCGATGTAGGGGATCAGCGTCAGGTGGATGAACAGCGTGTGCTCGCGCCCCACCTCCTGCCGGTACTGGCGGATGGCCTCCAGGAACGGCAGCGACTCGATGTCTCCCACGGTGCCGCCGATCTCGGTGATCACCACGTCGTGGTTGGGCGCCAGGCGGCGGATGGCCGTCTTGATGGCGTCGGTGATGTGGGGAATCACCTGCACCGTGGCGCCCAGGTACTCGCCGCGGCGCTCCTTCTGGATGACTTCCTGGTAGATGCGCCCGGTGGTAATGGAGTTGGCGACGGAAAGCGACTCGCCCACGAAGCGCTCGTAGTGGCCCAGGTCCAGGTCGGTCTCGGCGCCGTCGTCGGTAACGAACACCTCGCCGTGCTGAAAGGGCGAAAGGGTGCCCGGGTCTACGTTGATGTACGGATCGAACTTCTGGATGGTCACCCGAAGTCCGCGGTCCACCAGGAGCCGGCCGATGGAGGCCGCGGCGATCCCCTTCCCCAGCGACGACACCACGCCGCCGGTGACGAAGATGTACTTGGTGGGAGTCGTGTTCATGGCGGTCATGCGGGTGCCTCGATCAGGTCGGGTGTAGATGCACTGCCCAGGATGCGCTCGGCGCGCGCCGCGTCGGCCGGGGTGTCGACCCCGCCCTCGGCCGGCGCGCCCACCGCCACGCCGATGCGGATTCCCGCGGCCAGCGGACGGAGCTGCTCCAGCTTTTCGATCCGCTCCAGCGGCGCCTCGGGGAGCGCCACCCAGCGGAGCAGCGCGTCGCGGCGGTAGCTGTAGATGCCGACGTGGCGCAGGTACGGCCCGGATGCGAAGTCCGGCTCGGCGTCACGGGCGAAGGGGACGGGGGCGCGCGAAAAGTACAGTCCCGCGCCGTCGTCGCCCCTCACCACCTTCACCACCGAGGGCTCGCGCCACTCGTCCACCGAGCCGATGGGCGTCGCCACGGTGCCCGCATCCCACCCGCCCTCGCGGACGAGGCGGATGGCAGCTTCGAGATGCTCGCGGCTGACGAACGGCTCGTCGCCCTGCACGTTGACGATGGTGCCGAAGCCCGCGTACTCGCCCATCTCCGCGACTTCCGCGACGCGGTCCGTGCCGGAGGGATGGTCCTCGCGCGTGAGCGCCACCCGCGCGCCGAACCCGCGGGCGACGTCGGCCACGCGCTCGCTGTCCGTCGCGATGACGAGCGCATCGAAAAGGGCGAACGCCGAAACGCGCCGCCAGACCCATTCGATCAGGGGCCGGCCAGCGAGCGGATGCAGCGGTTTTTCAGGGAGTCGTTGCGAAGACAGCCGGGCCGGGATGACGCCGAGAACTCCGGCAGCCACAATACCCGTATGAGGGAAGTCGGCCCGACCGCTTGCAAGTATCACGCCAGGGAAGTTAGCGTCCGCGCGGCGGCGGGACAAGGGCCAGCTTCGTGGAGTGGGTGAGTGCGGTAGTGCGTGAGTGCGGAAGGAGGTTGGGAAGGTAGTGCGCACGGCGCGTGGCGGCTAGGGTATCCCTTGCTGAGCGTGGTCCCATGACGCGACTTTCAGGGGACTGGACTCACGCAGAGGCGCAGAGTCGAAGAGAGAGACAGAGGGAGGGCTCTTCTGCGTCTCTGCGCCTCTCTCGTGATCCATCTCTTTACCCAGGATGGAGAACGACTTGGCGAGCACCGCCCGGACCGAGTACCCCGAGCCCGATCCCGCGGCCGTGGGCTTCGTGATGCACCTGGGGCGCGCCATGCACAGCTATGGCGAGGCGTCGCACCGGCTGGAAGACATCCTGGGCGCCCTGTCGGACCGCCTGGGGCTGCAGGGGGCGCAGTTCTTTTCGCAGCCCACGTCGCTGATGGCGTCGTTCGGCCCCGTGGAGTTCCAGCGTACGTACATGCTGCGCGTGCAGCCGGGCGACGTGGACCTGCGCAACCTGGCGGCGGTGCACGCCGTGAGCCTGGAGGTGGCGCAGGGGCACATCTCTCCCGTGGAGGGAAGCGCGCGCATCGCCGCCATCGCCGCGTCGCCGTCGCCGTACGGGCCGTTCCTGACCACGCTGGCCTTTGGCGGCATCTCGGGGGCGAGCTGCCAGCTCCTGGGCGGCGGCGTGCGCGAGATCGTCGCCGGCACGGTGCTGGGGCTGGGACTGCGCGGGTTCATGCTGGTGGCGGCGCGGGTGCCGCGGCTGGGGCGCGTGTTCGAGCCTCTGGCCGCCCTGCTGGTGAGCGGCGCGGCCGTGGCGCTGGCGCACGTGGGCGGCCCGCTCTCCGTGCTGATCGCCACGCTCGCCGGGCTGATCGTGCTGCTGCCGGGGCTGACGCTGACCAACGCGCTGAACGAGCTCGCCAGCCGGCAGCTGGCGTCGGGGACGGCGCGGCTGAGCGGCGCCTTCATCACCTTCCTGGGGCTGGCGTTCGGCGTGGCGCTGGGCAACCGGCTGGCGACAGCCGCGTTCGGCGCGCCGGCCGCCGTGCAGGCGGGCTCGCTGCCGGGATGGGCCGGGCTGGTAGCGCTGGTGGTGTCGCCCCTGTGCGGCGTGGTGCTGTTGAAGGCGGCGCCGCGTGACATCCCATGGATCGTGGTCGGCACCGCGTTCGGCGTCGGCGGGGGCCAGGTGGGCGCGGCGGCGCTGGGGGTGGAGCTGGGCGCCTTTGCCGGGGCGTTCGCGGTGGGCCTGGCCAGCAGCATCTACGCGCGGCTGCAGAACCGGCCCCCCGCCGTGGTGCTGGTGCCCGGCATCCTGCTGCTGGTACCGGGGAGCGTGGGCTTCCGCGGGCTCACCTCGCTGATGGAGCGGCAGACGCTGGCGGGGATCGAAACGGCGTTCAGTATGATGCTCACGGCCGTGGCCCTCGTCTCGGGGCTGCTCATCGCCGGCGTGATCGCCCCGGAGCGGCGGGTGCGCGATCCCGGCGCCCCCACCCGCCGCCCGCGCCTGAGCGGCTGAAGCCCGGAAACACGAAAGCCCCGCCGGACCGGCGGGGCTTTGCGTTGGGTCGAGGAGCCGGGACTACTTGCCGCCTGAACGGAAGACGCGGACGCCGTAGTGGCATTGGGCACTCGAGCAGGTAGCCATCTGCACCTTCAGCACGGCCTCGACGTTTCTCGTGTTCTCCAGGGCCAGCATCGGCACGTCGTCCATCTCGCGGTCGGCCTCGATCTCCTCGCCGTCGTCGTCCGAGAGCACCAGATCGAGGTCCGAGCAGCCGCCGTCGCACACGCCCACGACCATGTAGGTGACGCCGGCCTCCAGGTCGATCTCGAACTCCTCGTCCTGCCCCTCCCCCAGCGTGCCGGTGACGGCGTCATCGAGCGGGACGAATCCCTGTCCCCGCATCAGCACCACCGCGGAATCGAGCTGCGTGCGGACGAGCGCCGCCTGGGCTTCGGCCGTGGTGGCAACGAGCAGCGCGGCCGCGGCGAGCAGGAGCGATCTCAGTTTCATGGATTTCACCTTGCGTGGGGAGGGTCGGGAGGGATTCCGGACGGTTGGCCGACTGCTCCAAGATAAAGCTGCAGGTGAAGGTTTGCAAAGAGGCGCCGGCCGAAGCGGCTCCGCCGGGCGCGCCGAACGATCTCTCGTCGGGTGGAAGCGGAGGCGGTATGTTGCGAGCGCGCGCTGGCGGGAGGATGCTTGCGCGCAGCGGGAACCCATGGAAAAGGCGACGGATGAAACGCGAACGGCTGGTGCCCGACATCGAGACGTACGCGCAGGACATCGTGGATACCGTGCGTGAGCCCCTGCTCATGCTCGACACCACCCTCCGCGTGCGCAGCG
Organism: Longimicrobium sp.; assembly: GCF_036388275.1. Lineage (NCBI taxonomy): Bacteria > Pseudomonadati > Gemmatimonadota > Longimicrobiia > Longimicrobiales > Longimicrobiaceae > Longimicrobium > Longimicrobium sp. The sequence goes on along the minus strand of NZ_DASVSF010000022.1, from coordinate 80,736 downwards.
CCAACCGCGCCTTCTACCAGACCTTCCGTGTTTCCGCGGAAGAAACCGAGGACCAGCTCATCTACGAGCTGGGCAACGGCCAGTGGGACATCCCCGACCTGCGGACCCTGCTCGAGGACATCGTCCCCAAGAACTCGGTGTTCGACGACTTCGAGCTGGAGCACACCTTTCCGGCAATCGGGCGGCGGGTGATGCTGCTGAACGCCCGGCAGCTGCGTGCCGGCGGCCACGGCGAGCTGCTGGTGCTGGCCATGGAGGACGTCACCGAGCGCCGGCGCGCGGAAGCGGACCTGGAGGCCATTGACGCCTACGCCCAGGACATCGTCGACACCGTCCGCGAGCCGCTGCTGATCCTGGACCCGTCGCTCCGCGTGCGCAGCGCCAACCGCGCCTTCTACCAGACCTTCGAGGTGGGGGCGGAAGAAACGGAGAACCAGCTGATCTACGAGCTGGGCAACGGGCAGTGGGACATCCCGGCGCTGCGCACCCTGCTGGAAGACATCATCCCCAAGAGCTCGGTGTTCAACGACTTCGAGCTGGAGCACACCTTTCCCCAGATCGGGCGGCGGGTGATGCTGCTGAACGCCCGGCAGCTGCGCGCCGGCAGCCATGACGAGCTGCTGGTGCTGGCCATGGAGGACGTCACCGAGCGCCGCCGCGCCGAGGCGGAGCTGGAGGCCATCGAGACGTACGCGCAGGACATCGTGGAAACCGTCCGCGAGCCGCTGCTGATCCTGGACGCGTCGCTCCGCGTGCGCAGCGCCAACCGCGCCTTCTACCACACCTTCGAGGTGGGGGCGGAGGAGACGGAGAACCAGCTCATCTACGAGCTCGGCAACGGGCAGTGGGACATTCCGGCGCTGCGCACCCTGCTGGAAGACATCATCCCCAAGAGCTCGGTGTTCAACGACTTCGAGCTGGAGCACACCTTTCCCCAGATCGGGCGGCGGGTGATGCTGCTGAACGCCCGGCAGCTGCGCGCGGGGAGCCACGACGAGCTGCTGGTGCTGGCGCTTGAGGACGTCACGGAGCGCCGCCGCGCCGAGGCGGACCTGGTGGCCATCGAGACGTACGCGCAGGACATCGTGGAAACGGTCCGCGAGCCACTGCTGATCCTGGACGCCTCGCTCCGCGTGCGCAGCGCCAACCGGGCGTTCTACCACACGTTCGAGGTGGGGGCCGAAGAGACGGAGGGCCAGCTCATCTACGAGCTGGGCAACGGCCAGTGGGACATCCCCGACCTGCGCGTGCTGCTGGAAGACATCATCCCCACGCGGTCGGTGTTCAACGACTTCGAGCTGGAGCACACCTTTCCCCAGATCGGGCGGCGGGTGATGCTGCTGAACGCCCGGCAGCTGCGCGCCGGCAGCCACGGCGAGCTGCTGATGCTGGCCCTGGAGGACGTGACCGAGCGGCGGCGCGCCGAGGAGGAGGTGGCGGAGGCCCGCGAGGCGGCGGAGTCGGCGAACCGCTCCAAGAGCCAGTTCCTGGCCAACATGAGCCACGAGCTGCGCACGCCGCTGAACGCCATCCTCGGCTACTCGGAGATGCTCCAGGAAGAGGCCGACGAGCAGAGCCTGGGATCGTTCACGGTAGACCTGGGACGCATCAACTCCGCGGGGAAGCACCTGCTGGCGCTGATCAACGACATCCTGGACCTGTCGAAGATCGAAGCGGGGAAGATGGAGCTGTTCGTGGAGCGGTTCGACCTGGCCGAGCTGATCGACGAGGTCGCCTCGACGGTACAGCCGATGGTGCAGAAGAACGCCAACACCCTGAAGGTGGTGCGCGTCGCCGGCCTGGGCGAGATGCGGGCGGACCAGATGAAGGTGCGGCAGGCGCTCTACAACCTGCTTTCCAACGCGGTGAAGTTCACCCAGGGCGGCACCATCACCCTGAACGCCGACCGCCAGCTGATGGACGGGGGCGAGTGGATCGTGTTCCGGGTGGCGGACACGGGGATCGGGCTGAGCGACGAGCAGCTGTCCAAGCTGTTCCTGGACTTCAGCCAGGCCGACGCATCCACCACGCGCCGCTTCGGGGGGACGGGGCTGGGGCTGGCCCTCACCCGCCGCTTCTGCCAGATGATGGGCGGCGACGTTTCCGTGCAGAGCGTGCTGGGCGAGGGGAGCGTGTTCACCATCAAGCTTCCCGCGCTGATGCAGGAGAGCGCGCCGGAGGGCGACGGGGCCCGGGCCGGCGCCTTCGTGGCTTCGCGTGCCGGCGAGATCCCCGCGGGCGGCGAGGCCCCGCCCGGAACGCGCTACGTGCTGGTGATCGACGACGACCCCGCTCCGCGAGAGCTGCTGCAGCGCTACCTGACGGAGGAGGGGTTCGCCGTTCGCACCGCGGCCAGCGGGTCCGAGGGGCTGCTCCTCGCGCGCACCCTGCACCCCGCCGCCATCACGCTGGACGTGATGATGCCGGAGATGGACGGCTGGAGCGTGCTCAAGGCGCTGAAGGAAGACCCGGAGCTGCGCGGCGTCCCCGTCATCATGCTCACCATGGTGGACGACCCGGAGCGTGGATTCGCGCTGGGCGCGGCCGAGTACGCCACCAAGCCGGTGGACCGGAGCCGCCTGTCCGCCACCCTTCGCCGGTATGCGCGCCCGGGGCCCGAGTCGCTGGTGCTGATGGTGGAGGACGACCCGGCGACGCGTGCGATGATGCGCAACGTGCTCGACAAGGAAGGGTGGCGCGTCTGCGAGGCCGACGACGGCCGGGCCGGGCTCCGGTGCATGGAGCGGGAGCGCCCCGACGTGATCCTGCTGGACCTGATGATGCCGGAGATGGACGGCTTCGAGTTCGCCGACCAGGTGCGCCACCACCCCGAGTGGCGCAACGTGCCCATCATCGTCATCACCGCCCACGACCTCAGCGCCCGCGACCGCCAGCGGCTGAGCGGCTACGTAGAAACCATCCTGCAGAAGACGGGCGACTCGCACGAGTCGCTGCTGTCGCGCGTGCGCGAGCTGCTCGACGACTTCGCCGTTCCCCGCGGCGCGAGGACCACCCCCACTGGAGACGAAGCGGCGCGGCCGGCGCCTGACGCTTCGGGTACGCGATGAAGAAGATCCTGCTGGTGGAAGACAACGAGATGAACCGCGACATGCTGTCGAGGCGCCTGGAGAGGAAGGGCTACGACGTGGTGGTCGCGGTCGACGGGCAGGACGGGGTGGACAGGGCCGCCAGGGAGCTGCCGGACCTGGTGCTGATGGACATGAGCCTCCCGGTCCTGGACGGATGGGAGGCCACGCGGCGCCTGAAGGCCACGCCGGCTACGGGCCACATTCCCATCATCGCGCTCACCGCGCACGCCATGGCGGGCGACCGGGAGCACGCCATGGGTGCCGGGTGCGACGACTACGACACCAAGCCGATCGACCTGGCGCGCCTGCTCACGAAGATCGAGAATCTCCTGGCCCGGCACGCCCGGGGCTGACGTCGGGCCGGTTCGCCGGACCTCGCGGCCCAACGACGCGGCGGCCGCTCAGGCCTTTTCGCCGCACTCCGGGCAGAACTTGGCGCTGGACGGCATCTCGGCCGAGCAGCCGCCGCACGTCTTGTTCAGCGAGAGCGCCACGCCGCACTCGGGGCAGAACTTGCCCCGCCCCGCGGGCGCGCCGCAGTCGCGGCAGCTGACCACGCGCTGCTCCAGGTCTGCTTCGCTGACGCTGGCCTTTTCGTACGCCACCTCGCGGGCGCGGGCGATTTTGGCTTCGCGGTTGATGGCGGCCAGCTCGGGATCCAGCCGCGGCACGCACGAGATGCAGGTGCCCTCGTCCTCGTTCCAGCAGTTGTCGCAGTTGTGGTTGGCGCACCGCGGGCAGCGGTGAAAGTGCTCGCGCGCGCTCGTCACCGCCTCGCGCAGCGCCGTGTCGCGGGCCTTGGACCAGCCCGCGTTCCGCACGTGCGACAGCGCGTTGCGCGCGCTGCCGAAAATGCCGCCGAACAATCCCTCCGCCGCGCCCAGCAACCCATCCGCCGTTCCCGCCGCGTACCGGTCGAACTCCGAGCGCCAGGCTTCGCCGCAGTGCTCGCAGTGGAACTCGAACTGAAAGCCGCTGTCGGTGGACAGGTCGTTGTAGTTGTCGGAGATCTGGATTTCGCTCATGGGAAGGTCTCGCGCGGTGGGTGGGGCGGGCAGGTGTACGGGGTGCAAGCTAAACGGGAGATTCCCCCGGCGACAGGGTCATTTGCATCACGCAGGTGAGGATCAGCGAGGCGGGGCGGCCGGTGTTCGGGTGCAGGGGCTCGCGCAGGTTCGCGAGGGCGTAGCCCGCGGCCGCGATTACGTCCGTCCACGATTCCAGGGTGCGGAAGTACCAGGGCATGGGCTCCGCAAAGCCCTCGCCGAAGCCCTCGAAGGTTTCCGTCCGCCATCCGTCCTCGTAGCGCCCCTCGCCCGCCGCGGTCCACGGATGCACCGTCTGGATGACCAGCGCCCCGCCGGGATGCAGGACGCGCCGTAGCGCCGAGAGCAGGGGGACGGGATGCTCGTCCAGCAGGGCAAAGTTGCAGACGACAGCGTCGTACTCCCCGCCGGCGAGCGCCGGGTCCGCCGCCAGCGCGTCGTAGGCCAGGGCGTGGAACTCTCCCCCGCCCGCCCGGCGCGCCGCGTCCACCAACTCAGGCGAAACGTCGATCCCCACGACGCCGATCCCCTGCTCCGCCAGCGCCCTCGCCAGCCACCCCTCACCGCAGCCCAGGTCCAGCACCCGTTCCGGCCGGCGCTCCAGCACCGTGCGGACGATGGCGACATCGGTCACCAGCCGCCGGCTCTCGATCCCTCCCTCGCGCACGGTGCGGGTCCACGCCTCGGCGTTGTGGCTCCAGCTACGGACGAGCGCGTCTTCCCGGCTCACGCTCAAAACTGCGGGAGGGAGATGCCGAAGCTGAGGTTGGGTTCGAAGTCGGCCGGGTTCACCAGCACGCGGGCGTAGATGAAGGGGAAGACGATGCCCACCCCGGCGTTCTGCACCCAGTCCGGCGACGCATCGCCCACCCACGCCGCGCCCACCGCGTGCCCGATCTCCAGGCTGGGCGAGCCGACGTACGGCAGCACCAGGCGGGGATACGGGATCAGGTAGCTGGACTCGATGAAGGCCAGGTGGTCGCCGCGGAACGCCGCGATCTCTTCCGTGGGCAGGGTGCCGCTGCCGCCCAGGATGCCGAAGCGCTGCGGCGGCGCCCCGCCGCCCAGGGGCATCATCCCGCGGAAGTACACGCGCATGGTGTGCGTGCGCAGCGCCATCGCCCAGTAGGTGCCCTCCACCAGCGCCTGCGTGAACGTGGCGTCGCCCGCCCCCTGCAGCGCGTGCTCCAGGTTCACCTGGCCGTCGAAGGTGGAGGTGATGCCGCGCCAGTGGTACTCGGTGCCGGCGATGGCGGAAACGATGGTGCCCTCCCGCGCCTCCATGTTGGGCCGGTCCAGCCCGTCCCCGAACAGCGACCACGGGTCCTGGGCCTCCAGCCGCCGGTCGCGCGACGCCTGCACGCCGAAGCGGGGCCCCAGCCACGACTCGCCCGCGATCAGCGGCTTGCCCACGGGGCGCTCCACCATCACGCGCAGCACGTCGGCGTCCCAGTAGTCGCGGTAGTCGTTCCCGAGCACCAGCGCGTGCAGCGAGTTGGTGATGTCGCCGTATATCCACGCGTCGTTGGTGCGGGTGGCGCGCGAAAGCTCGGCCGTCAGGTGGATGTTCTCGCGCCCCAGCGGCAGGTCCGCCCGCACGCCGCCGCCCAGGTGGTTTTCCTGCTCGAACCGGTACGAGCCCCACACGTTCAGCCGCGGGCCGCCGCGCCGGCGCGTGGGGTGGATGTTGGCGCTGGCGGAGAGCGTGAGCCCGTTGACGCGGTCGTACGTGGGGAACGGGCCCACGGCGGGGGCGAAGAAGGCCGGGCGCGCGGGCGGGGTGACCGTCACCGAGGCCGTGTAGGTGCCGTCCGCGGCGGGAACGGTGGCGATGGCGACGCGGGTGGTGGGATCCTGCCGGAAGATGGAGTCGCGCTCCAGGATGGCCAGCCCCGACGGGTACACCCCGCCGTCCAGCACGGCGACGGCACCGCCCACCCTGCCCCCCGGGCGAATCCAGAAGTCGCCGCCGAGGACCGCGACGGAGCCGTCGACGTTGCCTTCGAGCTTCACCTCGGCGTCGTAGATCACCAGATCGCCGGGGGTGCGGAACTCCGGCCCCAGCACCGTGTCGCGGTCGATCCACACGTACGTGCGCCGCGCCAGGATTTCCCGTGCGCGGCGTACGGCCGGCGAGTCGTCGTCGCCGGCGATGTCCGGCACCTGGGCCGCGGCGGGCGCGGCCAGCAGCAGCCCGGCTGAAAGGAGAAACGCCCGGAAGATGCGCGTCATCCCATCCGCAGGAAGTTGCGCAGCAGGTCGTGCCCGTGCTCGCTGGCGATGGACTCGGGGTGAAACTGCACGCCCCACACCGGGTGCTCGCGATGCCTCACCGCCTGGATCTCGTCCTCCCACCCCTCCTCCTGCGTCCAGGCGATCGCTTCCAGCTCGTCGGGAAGCGTGCTCGGCTCGATGACCAGCGAATGGTAGCGCGCCACCGTAAGCGGCGAGGGCACGCCCGCGAAGATCCCCTCGCCGTGGTGGCGGATGGGCGACGTCTTGCCGTGCATCACCCGCCGCGCGCGCACCACGTCGCCGCCGTACGCGGCCCCAATGGACTGGTGGCCCAGGCACACGCCCAGGATGGGCGTGGTGGGCCCCAGCTGCTTGATGACGTCCACCGACACGCCGGCCTCGGCCGGGGTGCACGGCCCGGGAGAGATCACGATTCGTTCCGGCGCCATCTCGCGGATCTGGTCCACCGACAGCTCGTCGTTGCGCCGCACTTCCATCTCCGCCCCCAACTCGCCCAGGTACTGCACGAGATTGAAGGTGAAGCTGTCGTAGTTATCGATAACCAGTATCATGAGATAGGCGCATTCGCCTGATGTGATTCGTAGATGGTCCTGGCGAGAAACATCGGCCACGTCCCTCGTCTCGCCGCTCCCGAAAAGTCACACCCCGTGCCAGGGCCGCGCAATGCCGGCCGACGTCCGGAGCTGCACGGGCGAATGAATTCGCTGCAACGACCACACGAAGTCCACCTTCGTGGACTGGCTTGCTGTGGCGTGGGTTGCGGGCCGTGGCGCGCCTCTCATCCAGCGGCCAGAACTACCGGACCCGGAAGGGGACGGTGAATGCACTGCGGTCCCAGATGATGCGCAGGGTTCCGCCGTTCCCGGCGGGCTCCACGTCGATGGTGAACGCCTCCACCGGCTCGGCGTGCGTCGTCCGCGTCATGCGCACGCGGCCCAGGTCGCGCGCGGCGTCGTAGGTGGTGCCGCCCTGGCCCGTCTGCCGGTTGACGATCAGCCATCCGCCGTCCTGTTCCGGGATGGTGTACAGCGTGTACTCGCCCGGCGGCACCACGAGGTCGCTGCACGGGTCGTCGCCCAGCACCAGCGTGCGGTCGGTGGTGAAGTGCGTGGCGCGGTTGGCTCCCGTCCTCCACACCTGCCCCCACGGCACTACCTGCCCGAAGATTTCGCGCCCGCGCCGCATGGGCGTGCCGTAGTCCACCAGGATCTGCGCGCCGGCCACGGTAGCTTCCTCGCGGCCGCGTCCGGATAGCTCGCCCACACCGCGTCCCTCGCGGTCGGCGCGGGCCCAGCGCGCGGCGGGCTCCTCAATTTCCAGCCACGGTACGCGCGTGACGATCACCTTACGCGTGGTCCCTGCGGCGTCGAGGGAAAGCAGCCGGCCTTGCGCGTCCACCCGCGCGACCGACGGTCCGCGCAGGGGATGCGTGAGCGTCCATCCCCCGCCCTGCGCCGGCGCCACGCCGTACGCCAGCGAGCGGCCGCCCACCAGCATGGGCTGGGTGCCGCCCTGCCCGCCCACGGCCCGCATCAGCGCCAGCTCGAAGGGCCAGTGCACCAAGTCTACCCACGGCAGCGCATCGGCCGTGGCCTCGACGCGGCTCGTGGCCACGGAATCGCCCAGCGTCACCGTGCGCGTCCATCCGCCTTCCACCGCCTCGTACACCTCCGTGCGAACGGGCGTTTCCGGCGTGGCGGGATCGAACATCCGCTCTGCAAACCGGCGCATGCGGCCGTCCGGCGCCAGGTCCATCTCGTAGCGGCGGTGCGTGGTGCGCGGCGAGCGAACGACGGCCTCGGCGGTGATGCGCGTCGGCGTGCGCGTCCACCGCTCCAGAGCCAGCGTGTCGCGCCCCAGCACGGTGACCAGCGCCGCGCTGTCGGTCTGCTGCGCGGCGGCGGGTGCGGCGGCCAGCAGCGGCAGCGCGCAGGCTACGGACAGGAGAGGGCGTGTCACGATCGATCGCATCGTTCGGCTCCTGGTGGGTCACGGGTCTCGGTCGATGTCGCCACGCAACCTAACCGGGGCGCGCGGCGGCACAAGCGGGGCCGCCCCTCAACTCCCAAGCAGCCGGCGCTCGCGCCGCAGAACGCGCAGCCGCAGGCCGATGGCGGAGATGGCGAAGCCCGCCATCCCATAGAGCATGGCCAGGGCGGGCTCGCCCGTGGCCACGAGGGCGACTCCCCCCGCTGCCAGTGTTCCGAGCGTGGTGCCGCCCACGGCCAGCCCCAGTGGTACGTGCCGCATCAGCAGCCATGCCGCGACAGGCCCCAGTACGGCGCCCAGCACGCCCCCGAAGATGACGGAGATCTGCAGCAGCAGGCTCAGGTCGTTGAGCGTGAAATGAAAGGGCCCACCGTCGAACATCCCCCACGCGATCAGCACGACCATCCCCGCGATCGTCCCGAACACTCCGCCCGCCACCATCAGCCCCGCCGTCACCGCGGCGATCCGCTTGATCCGCATACCACCTCCTGTGCTTTGGAAGAGTACTTTGCATTACAAAGCAATGTGCAGCGCTACGCCTCTGCCGTCAAGGGATCTGTGTCGCGGGAGAGATGATCAGCCGCGCAGGTCGTCCAGCGTGTGGCCGAGGCGCGCGAGGCCTTCCGCGAACGTCGCTGGCGCCACGCCCAGGCCGATGCGGACGTGGTCCGGCGCGCCGAAGAAGCTGCCGGGGACTACCGCGGCGTCGTAGCGGTCGTGCAGCAGGGCGCAGAGCGGGTCCGCATCCCCTGTCCGCAGGCGCGGAAAGCTGACGGTTCCGTGCACGTGCGGGGCGACGTCCAGCTCCTGGCGCGTCGCGTAGAATGCGTTCAGTGCGGCTGCGTTGGCATCCAGGAGCGTCCGCGAACGGCGGGCGAGCGCATCCAGGTTATGGAAGGCAGCCAGGGACATCCGCTCGGCCGCGTGCACGCCGATGTTGTTGAACAGCTCCATCAGCCGCCACATCCGTTCCGCCAACTGCGGCTCGGCGAGCACCCATCCGCAGCGCAGGCCGTTGAGCCCGTAGACCTTGGTGAGGCTGTTCGTGGACACAAAGGCCGGACCCAGGTGGAACGCCGTCCGCGGCTCCGGCTCCCACAGCGCGTCCAGGTACACCTCGTCCACGATCACCCGCGCGCCGTACGCCTCCGCGATGTCGCCGATCCGTCGCAGCGCGTGGTCATCCGCCAGGGCGCTGCTGGGGTTGTGGAGGTTGGTGATGACGATGGCCCGCGTGCGGCCGGTCATCCCCCGCTCCACCGTGGACGGATCCAGCCGGAAGCCGTCCTCCGTGCGCCGGGTAAAGTGGCGCACCTCCGCGCCCAGGTACCGCGCGACGGCGACCAGCGGCTCGTACGTCGGATACTCGATCAGCACCTCGTCCCCGGGCTGGACGAGCGCGGCGAGGGCCAGGTGGTTGGCCATGGACGTGCCCATCGCCGCGACCACGCACGCCGGATCGACGCGATATCGATCCGCGATCGCCTGCTGCAGCGGCGCATAGCCGTACGCACCCGTGCCGCTGATCTCCAAATCCTCCACCGTCACCGGCAGCTCGTCGATTGAGACGTACGGCACGCCGCTGGAGGTGAGATCGTATCGGACCGGCGCGCGCGTCTTGGCCCAGCGCAGGTACTCGCTGCCGTACGGGCGCACGCCGGTCATGCCTCGCGCCTGCGCCAGAGGAGGTAGACGGGAAGTCCGGTGAGCATGATGCCCAGCCCGATGGCGCTGTCCACGGGCGCCTCCAGCACCGTGCTGATGACGATGAGCGCCGCGGCGGCGATGAACAGCGCCGTCGTCAACGGATGCCCGGGGATGCGCGCCGATCCATCGTCGTCATCACCCGCGCGGCGGCGGAAAAGGAAGACGGCGCCCGCGGTGAGGCCGAAGAACACCCAGTCCACCGCGACGACGTAGCTGAGGATCTGCTCGTAGCTGCCGGAAAGCGCAATCAGCAGCGAGAGCGCGCCCTGCAGCAGGACGGCGACGACTGGCGCCTGCGTGCGCGGCGACACCCAAGCGACGGAGCGGAAGAACAGTCGGTCCTCGGCCATGGCGAAGTACACGCGCGGCGCCGTCAGCATCCCCTGGCTGAGGAAGCCGAGCGTGGAGATGGCGATGCCCGCCGCGATGATCGTCGCCCCCGTGGGGCCGAACGCCAGGCGCATGACGCTCGACGCGGGCGCCGTCGTCTCCGCCAGCCCCGCCGCGCCCAGCGCGTGCACGCACGCCAGCGTAACGCCGACGTACAAGGCGATCACCCCCAGGACGCCGATCAGCAGCCCGCGGGCAAGGTCGCGCCGCGGGTTCTTCATCTCGCCCGCGACGAAGCTGGCCGTCTGCCATCCCCCGTACGAGAACATCACCGGCGTCATCGCCGCGCCGAACGCCAGCAGCACGCTCCCGCCGCCGACGGCCGGGGCCGCCGCGGGGGCCGCATCCGCCGGTCCCGTCACGAAGAACAGCCCGGCCGCCACGAGCGCCAGGATGGCGGCGATCTTCAGCACCATCAGCGTGTTCTGCACCGTTCCACCGGAGCGCACGCCCATGCAGTTCACCGCGGCCAGCAGCGCGATCCCCAGCCCGGCGATCACCGGCTCCCCGATCGGCACCTGCGTGACCTCGCGGAAATAGCGCGCAAACGTCACCGCGACGGCCGCCATGCCGCCCGTCTGAATGACCAGCAGCAGCGCCCACCCGTAGACGAACGCCACGGCCGGGTGGTAGGCGTCGCGCAGGTACGCGTACTGGCCACCCACGTGCGGGCGCCGTGCGGCGAGCTCCGCGTACACGAACGCGCCGGCCAGCGCGATGAGCCCGCCCGCGAGCCACGCGCCCACGATCAGCGCCGGCGTGTGCACGTGGCGCGCGACGACGTACGGCGTGACGAAGATGCCGCTGCCCACGATGCCGCCCATCACGATCATCGTGGCGTCGAACAGGCCCAGGCGCCGGGCCAGCCGTGGCGCCTCGGGACGGGCGGATGCGGGGGCGGGCGTGGAGTTCACGGGAGGCGGAACGGTGCGGGTCGGGAGGCGGACCGGAGATTGCGCGACAGAATCAGCCCCCGGCCCGGCCGGGCGCAAGGGCACACCATTCCCCAACCCGATGAAGGGCCGTTCCTTGCATAAGGGCAGCGACACTTCCACCGGCAGCTCGATGAACCCAGCAGACACGGCGGCCCCGCGGCCGAGTGCAGACCTCGTATTTTCCGGCTCCAGCGAAATGGCGCGTCTGTGCCGCGCCACCGACTGGGCGTCCACGCCCCTGGGACCCGTCGAGCAGTGGCCGCAGAGCCTGCGGACCGCGGCGGGGATGGTGATCGAGCAGGGGATCGCGCAGAGCCTGTGCTGGGGGCCGGAGCTGGTGCAGATCTACAACGACGAGTACCGCGTGATCATGCGCGACAAGCACCCGTCGGGGCTTGGGCGCTCGGTGCTGCTGAACTGGGCCGAGATCGCGGAGTTCATCGCGCCGCTGTTCCAGCGCGTGATGGCGGGAGAAACGGTGTTCTTCGAGGACCAGCCCTTTCGCGTGGAGCGTGGCGGGGTGATGGAAGACGCCTACTTCACTTTTTCGTACAGCCCCGTGCGGCTGGAGTCGGGCGAGGTGGGCGGCGGGCTGATCAACTGCTTCGAGACCACCCGGCAGGTGCACGCCCGCGCCCTGCAGAAGGAGCGCGACGCGCTGTACGATTCGCTGGTGTTCGAGCGCTCGCGGCTGGAGTACGTGTTCCAGCACGCGCCTGCGTTCCTGGCCGTTTTGCGCGGCCAGCAGCACGCCTTCGACCTGGTGAACCAGGCGTACTACCAGCTGGTGGGCCACCGCGACATCGTCGGCAAGCCGGTGCTGGACGCGCTTCCCGAAATCCGCGGGCAGGGGTTCGTGGAGCTGCTCGACGGGGTGCTGGCAACGGGCGAGCCGTTCCTGGGCCGCGAGCTTCCCGTGATGCTGGCCCGCACGCCCGGCGCGCCCCCGGAAGAAAAGTTCATCGACCTCACCTACCTGCCCCTGGTGGAGGCGGACGGAACGCGCTCCGGGATCATCGCGCACGGCCACGACGTGACCGCGCAGGTGCACGCCCGGCGCGAGGTGGAGCGCCTGCTGCGCGAGAGCGAGGAGGCCCGCAACGCGCTGCAGGAGGTAAACCACCGGCTGGAGCTTCAGCGGCTGGAGCTGGAAACGGCCAACCACCAGCTGCAGGAAGGCGCCGTGGAGCTGGAGGCCCAGGCCGAGGAGCTGCAGAGCACGGCCAACGCGCTGGAGGCGCGCACCCGCGAGACGGAAGCCGCGCGCGCCCAGGCCGAGCGCGCGCGCGAGCACCTGGCGCGGGTGATCGACCAGGCCCCCGTGGCCATGTACATCGCCACCGGGCGCGACCACGTGTTCGACATGGTGAACGCCCCATACGCGGCGATGGTGGGAAGGCGGCGCGAGGACATGCTTGGGCGCCCCGGCCGAGAGGTGTTTCCCGAGTTCGTACCGCAGGGCGTGTTCGAGGTGATCGAGCAGGTGTACGACACCGGCGTGCCGTACCGGGCCGCCGCCACCCCCGCCACCTTCGACGCGGACCGCGACGGGGTGGCCGAGACTCACTACTTCAACCTGGTGTACCAGCCGCTGCTGGACGTGGGGGGCGCGGTGTACGCCGTGGCCCTGGTGGCCACCGAGGTGACGGAGCTGGTGCAGGCCCGCGAGGCGGCCGAGGCGGCGCAGCGCGACGCGGAGCTGGCCAACCGGGCGAAGGCCGACTTCCTGGCCAGCATGAGCCACGAGCTGCGCACCCCGCTGAACGCCATCGGCGGGTACGTGGACCTGATCGACATGGGCATCCAGGGGCCGGTGACCCCGGAGCAGCAGGCTGCCCTGGCCCGGGTGAAGGCCAGCCAGCAGCACCTGCTGGTGCTCATCAACGACGTGCTTTCCTTCGCCAAGGTAGAGGCGGGCACCATCGAGCTGGACCTTCGTCCCCTGGGCGCCCGCGAGCTGGTGGCCGGGGTGGAGCCGCTGGTTTCGCCGCAGGCCCAGGCCAAGGGGATCGCCCTCTCCGTAGACGGCAGCGGCCCCGAGCGCCAGCTGCTGGGCGACGAGGAGCGCGTCCGGCAGATCCTGCTGAACCTGGTGGGCAACGCCATCAAGTTCACCCCCGCGGGCGGGTCGGTGCAGCTGTCCATCGGCGGCGACGCGGAGTGGGTGCGCATCTCCGTTCGCGACGACGGGCCGGGGATCGCCATCGAGAAGCAGCAGGCCATCTTCGACCCGTTCGTGCAGGTGGAGCGCCGCTTCAGCAACCCGCGCGAGGGGGTTGGGCTGGGGCTGGCCATCAGCCGCGACCTGGCGCGCGCCATGGGCGGCGACCTGGGCGTGGTCAGCACTCCCGGCGTGGGCAGCACCTTCACCGTTCAGCTTCCCGCGGCGGCTTGATGGATGCGTCCCTGCCCTGGATTCCCGCGCCGCACCCGTCGAGCCCCATGAGCGCATCCGAATCGTTCGCCCACTCCCTTCGCGGGATCATCGCCGAGCTCGACGGCGCCGAGCCGTCGCACACGCACCTGAACCGCGCCGCCATCGACGTCGACCGGCTGGGCCGCCATCTGGGCGGGCTCGGGCTGGCGAACGACCGCGAGATCGGCCGGGCCTTCACCGGCGCCATCGCGGCGCTGGCCTCCGCCCACCCCGTCGCCCAGGACAAGCGCGCGGACGCGGTGGATCGCGCCCTGGCGGAGCTGCGGACCGCCCTGGCGCACGCGGAGAACGGGACGCCGCACCCACCATCCCGGAAGGCCGATGCAGAGCGCCCCTGAACGGCAGACCATCCTCATCGCCGAGCGTGACCCCAGCGTCCGCGAGCTGCAGGAGCATTTCCTGGGCAGGGCCGGGCTGGCGGTGGAGTTCGCCGGCGATGGACTGGACGCGCTGGAGCGCGCCCGGCTGCTGCGCCCCGCCGTGGTGATCACCGAGATCCTGATCCCCAAGCTGGACGGCCTCGCCCTGTGCCGCCGACTGGGGGAAGACCCGGATACGCGCGACATCCCCGTCCTCGTCTTCAGCATCCTGGCGGCCGCGCCGCGGGCAGCGGAGGCCGGGGCGAGGGCGTACCTGCGCAAGCCCCTCGTCGAATCGCTTTTCGTGGCCACGGTCCAGCAGTTGATCGAGCCCCCCATCGATATCCTGGAGACGCAATGAGCCTCGAACCGATGGTGGACCGCCGGACGGCCGCCAGGGACGACGAAGCGGTGGACGCCGCCGAACGGATGAGCGCCGGAAACCCGGAAGCCGACCACATCCTGGGCGGCGGGTTCCCGGCCAACTCCATCAACATCATCATGGGCCACCCCGGCTCGGGAAAGACGATCTTCGCCGAGCAGCTGATCTTTCACAACGCGGGGGACGACCGGCCCATCCTGTACTTCACCACCCTTTCCGAGCCGCTCGCCAAGGTCGTGCGGTACCTGCAGGGGTTCCGCTTCTTCGACGAGGAGAAGCTGGGGACGCAGGTGATCTACGAGGACGTGGGCCCGCAGCTGGCCAAGGAGGGGGCGCCCGCCCTGATCCCGCTGCTGCGCGAAGCGATCATGACGCTCTCGCCCAAGGTGATCGTCATCGACTCGTTCAAGGCCGTGCACGACCTGGCTCCGTCGATGGCCGACCGGCGGCGGATGGTGTACGAGATGACGGCCCTGCTCACCGCGTACGGCACCACGGCGTTCCTGCTGGGCGAGTACACCGAGGACGACATCCTGCTGTATCCCGAGTTCGCCGTGGCCGACGCCATCGTCGAGCTTTCGCGGCGCCGCCTGGGCAACCGCGACGAGCGCTACTTTCGCGTCTACAAGCTGCGCGGCAGCCGCTACCTGGAGGGCGCGCACGCCTTCCGCATCACCAACTCGGGGCTCGACGTGTATCCGCGGCTGGTCAGCCCGCGGATGCCGGAAGGGTACGAGCCCGCCTCGGAGCGCATTTCCACCGGCGTGGCGGGGCTGGACGAGATGATCGGCGGCGGGCTGTGGCGCGGGACCACCACCCTGCTGGCGGGGCCCTCCGGTGCCGGGAAGACGACGATCGGGCTGCAGTTCGCGCTGGAGGGCGCCCGCCGCGGCGAGCCCACGCTGTACATGAACTTCCAGGAGAACCCCACCCAGCTCGTCCGCACCATCCGCGGGCTGGGGGTAGACCTGGAAGAGGCGCAGCGCCAGGGGCTGGACCTGGTGTACGCGTCGCCGGTGGAGCTGCAGATCGACAGCATCATCGTCGACATGTTCCGCCGCATCCAGCAGGGCGGCGTCCGGCGGCTGGTGATCGACGCGCTGGGAGACCTGGCCAGCGCCGCCACCGATCCCCAGCGCCTTCACGACTACCTGTACGCGCTGGTGCAGCACTTCGCGGTCAGCACCATCACCAGCGTGCTGAACTTCGAGACGATGGGCAACACCATCTCGGGGAACGGGATGCAGAACGCCATGAGCTACCTGTCCGACAACGTGCTGCTGCTGACGGTGGACGGCGACGAGCGCACCCGCCGCCGCCTGCGCGTGCTCAAGACGCGCGGAAGCGCCCACGACACGCGGGTGCGCGAGGTCAACATTACCGACGCCGGGCTGAGCATCCTGGAATGACCGTTCCGTCCCCGGGCGACCCGCACCTGGCCCAGCTTCGCAAGCTGACGGAGGTCAGCCGCGCGCTCACCTACACCACGTCGCTCCAGCAGGTGACCCGGCTGACGGTGGAGCGCGGCGCCGACCTGATCGACGCCGCCTGCGCCGTGCTGATGCTTCCCGATGCCTACGGCGTGCTCCAGGTGCGCTCTTCGTGCGGGGTGCGCGACGAGGACGTGGAGCGCCTGCACGCGCCGCTGACGGACGACGGGGTCGGGCGGCTGCAGGAGCTGCTGGGCGTGCCTGACGACCGCTTCGTTGCCGTGCCCCTGGTCGTGGGCGGCGCGGTGACGGGGCTGCTGGCGGCCGCCACGCGGCAGCCGTCCACCTCCACGGACGAGACGCTGCT
This sequence comes from Longimicrobium sp., assembly GCF_036388275.1. Lineage (NCBI taxonomy): Bacteria > Pseudomonadati > Gemmatimonadota > Longimicrobiia > Longimicrobiales > Longimicrobiaceae > Longimicrobium > Longimicrobium sp. The sequence goes on along the minus strand of NZ_DASVSF010000022.1, from coordinate 64,349 downwards.
CTCCGCCCTGGCCGACCAGGCGGCCCTCGCGCTGGAGAATGCGCGGCTGGGCGGCGAGGTGCGCGAGGAAATGGAGGACCGCCTGCGCGCCAGCGAGGGCGCCACGGACGCGCAGGAGCGCGCGCTGTCGACGCTGGCGCACGACATCCGCACGCCGCTGGGGGCCATCGACGGGTACTGCGAGAACCTGGAGATCGGGGTGTACGGCCCCGTCAACGACCGCCAGCGCGAGGCCCTGGGCCGGGTTCGCATGAGCGGCCGGCACCTGCTGTCGCTGCTGGACAACGTGATGGAGATGGCCCGCCTGAACGCGGGGGTGCTGCGCGTGGGCGCGGAGCCGGTGGAGCTGGCCGAGGTGGCGGGCGAAGCGGTGCACATGCTGCTCCCCGCGGCGCAGGCCAAGCTGGTGGCGCTGGAGCCGGGCGCCGTGGAGGAGGTGACGGTGACGGCGGACCACGCGCGGGTGCGGCAGGTGCTGGTGAACCTGGTGGGCAACGCCGTGAAGTTCACCCCGCCGGACGGCTCGGTGACGGTGAGCACGGCCGTCGTGTCCATCGAGGGCGTCGCCTGGGGGGAGATCCGCGTCACCGACACGGGCCCGGGGATCGCGCCGGCGGAGCAGGCGGCGATCTTCGAGCCGTACTACCGCAGCGAGGAGACGGCGCAGCTGCCCGGTGTGGGCCTGGGGCTGGCGATCTCGCAGGCGCTGGTGCGGCAGATGGAGGGCGAGCTGGCGCTGGAAAGCGAGCCCGGCGCCGGCTCCACGTTCATCGTCCGCTTTCCGGCGCTTCCCTTCCCTGACGACGTCCTGAACCGCGTATGACCGTACGGCCGACTGCACGATGGTTCGCGCTGATGCTTCTGTGGGGATGCACGCCGGGGATGCCGGAAGGCGCGCCCGACCTCGCCGGGGTGGTGGTGGCGGCGGAGCGTGCGGCGGAGGAGGTGAGGATCGTCGTCGACACGTCGGGGGATCGCACCCCCGATTACGTGGTCGCCGTGGACGGTGCCACGCGGCTCCTTCGATCAGAGGCGGACGGGAAGGTGGCGAAGGTGTCAGCGGAGGCGATTTCCGAGGGAGCGCGCGTCCAGGTCTGGCACACGGGAACGGTCGCTCTGTCCCACCCCGCCCAGGTACGGGCTCGCAGTATCCTGCTGCTTCAACCCGGGTCGCGCTGAGAGGCTTTCGCGCGACACCGAGTATCCCTGGGCCGGCCCGCGCGATGAGCGAGGGCCGGCCTTTACGCGCCGGGCGGCACGCGGCCCACCAGCAGCGTGTGCTTGCCGCCGGAGGTGGCGTGCGCCCTCGCCTTGACGATGTGCACGGTCAGCCCGGCCTCCCGCAGGAGGGCGGCGAAGTGCGGATCGTCGTCCGCGGACCAGTAGGCCACGCGTCCGCCGGGACGGAGCGCCGCGATCGCCTGGCGGATGCCGTTCATCCGGTACAATTCCGCGTTGCCCCCCGTCGTCAGCGCGTGGGCGCCATTGTCCACGTCCAGCATGATGCCGTCGAACGCGCCGGGGCTCTCGCGCAGCACGCGGGCGACGTCGTCGTGCCGCACCTGCACGCGGGGGTCGGCCAGGGCCTCGGCGGCCAGCGGGTACTCGGGGTTGCGGTTCCACTCGATGATCTCGCCCACCAGCTCCGCCACCACCACCCGCGCGTCCGCCGGCAGCGAGCGGAGCGCGGCCTTGAGCGTGAACCCCATCCCCAGCCCGCCGATGAGCACGCTCGGCGCCTGGGCATCGCGCAACGGCTTGCAGACGAGCTCCGCCAGTTGCTCCTCGGAGTGATAGCGGCGGGTGGACATCAGGTCCGTGCCCTCCACCCGGATGGTGTAGTCGCCGTCGTGGCGGTACAGCGTCAGCCTGGTGCCGTCCGGCGTGACGGCCTCGCCCAGTCGTTCGGTTTGCTTCATGGGTCAGTGCCGGATGGCGTCCAGGCGTGCGATCTCCTCTTCCGACAGCCGGAAGGTGCCGGAGCCCATCACCCCCTCCACCTGCTCGCCGTTGCGCGCGCCGACGATGGCGCCGGTGACGGACGACAGGCGAAGCGTCCACGCGATGGCCACCTCGCCCGGCGAGCGCCCGTGCGGTTCGCCGATGGCGCGCAGCTCGTCCACGATCCGCAGGTTCTTCGACAGGTTGGGCTCGGTGAAGTCCGGGTGCCCGCGCCGCCAGTCGCTCTCGGGCAGGTTCGCCGCCCGCTCGCGCGTCATCGCTCCCGTCAGCAGCCCCGATTGCATGGGCGAGTAGACGATCACGCCGATGCCGTTCTGCTCGCAGAAGGGCAGGATCTCGTCTTCCACCTCGGGGTGCACCAGCGAGTACGGGGGCTGGAGTGACGTCACCGGCGCGATCTCCTGCGCCATCGTCAGCAGCTCGACGTTCCAGTTGCTCACGCCGATCCAGCGCACCTTTCCCTCGCGCTGCAGCTCGGCCATGGTGCGCCAGCCTTCCTCGTTCTGCGCCGGGTCGTCGTCGACGGGCCAGTGGATCTGGTACAGGTCGATCGCCTCCACCTTCAGCCGGCGCAGGCTGTCTTCGCACTCCTTGCGGATGGAATCGGCGGTGAGGTTGTTGTAAGGATCGCCCTCGCCTTCGTTCCAGCGCAGGCCGCACTTGGTGAACACCCACGGACGCGCGCCAGACCATCCCTCCAGCGCGCGCGCTACCAGCTCTTCCGAGTGGCCCAAGCCGTACACCGCGGCCGTATCGATCCAGTTCACCCCCAGGTCCAGCGCCCGGTGGATGGCCTCAATGGCCTGCTGGTCGTCCTGCGGCCCCCACCCGAACGCCCACCCCGGCCCGCCAATGGCCCACGAGCCGAAGCCGATGGGTGTTATCTCCATGTCGCTGTTGCCGAGCTTTCTCGTCTGCATCTTCCCCATCTTCACATGCCGTCGTGCGTCGCGCCCCTGTTTGCGCGGGCCGCAGGCGTTGCGTGATCCGTGCCCGAACAGATCGGAGCCGCGGCGCGGCTTTCGCTGCGGAGCCGGTTCCCGACACAATCGTACCGTCGATAGCCCCCGTTCCGAAGGAGCGTTCCGGTGAAGACTCGTTCGACGTTGATGATGGCCTGCGTGCTGGCTGCGTGCGCACCTACACAGACGCCGCCCGACTGGAGGATTGAGACCGCGCCGACCACGTTCGCCTACGCCACCCAGGAATTGGACCAGCTGGCGGAGGCGTACTTCGAGGCTACCCTGCCCCTGAGCCCCACCTCGGCAACGTTCATCGGCGACGCGCGGTACAACGATCGGTACACGGCGGGGTTCGTCCCGGAAACGCGCGCCGCATTCCGGGCGCTCGGGGCGGACTACGAGGCGCGGCTGCGGGCCATCGACCGCGCCGCGCTCGACGAGGAGCACCAGCTGACCTACGACGTGTTCCGGTGGAACCTGGAGAATGTGCGAGAGGCCGAGCAGTTTCCGTCGCACCTGATGCCGCTCAACCAGTTCTTCAACTTCACCGCCTCGTTCGCGCAGATGGGGTCCGGGACGGGGCTGCACCCGTTCAAGACGGTGAAGGACTACGAAGACTTCCTGTCGCGCATCGGCGACTTCGAGCGGGTGGTGGATGCGTCCATCGCCAACATGCGCGAGGGGATCGCCACCGGTGTCGTGCAGCCGCGCATCTTGATGGAGCGCGTGCTGCCGCAGCTTTCGGCTCACGTGGTGGCTGACCCGGCGCAGAGCCTGTTCTGGGGGCCCATCACCAGCATGCCGTCGACGTTTTCCGCCGCGGACCGCGAGCGGCTGACGGCGGCGTACACGCAGGCCATCCGCGAGCGCATCGTCCCCACCTTCCGCCGGCTGCACGACTTCGTGCGCGACGAGTACCTGCCGCGCACCCGGACGACAGTGGGCCTCTCGGCGCTCCCGAACGGCCGCGCCTGGTACGAGTACATGGTGCGGACGAGCACCACGACCAACCTGACGCCCGAGCAGGTGCACGAGATTGGGTTGGCGGAGGTGGCGCGCATCCATCGCGAGATGGAGACGGTGATGCGGCAGGTGGGGTGGACGCGCGACCTGAAGTCGTTCATGCAGCACATGCAGATGGCGCCGCAGTTCCGCTACACCACCCGCGAGGAGATGCTGACCGACTACCGGGCCGCGCAGGCGCGCATCGACGCGTCCACGGACCGGCTGTTCGACGTCAAGCCGCGCGCGAACTACGAGATCCGCCCCGTGGAGCCGTTCCGCGAGCGCAGCTTCTCGGGCGGATCGTACACGGCGGCCAGCCCGGATGGCTCGCGCCCCGGCGTGTTCCATCTGAACACCTACGATCCCGGCTCACGGCCGCGGTATGGAATGGAGTCGCTGCTGATCCACGAAGGATCGCCCGGGCACCACTTCCAGATCTCCATCCAACGCGAGCTGGAGCACCTGCCCCGCATCCGGCGCTTCGGCGGGTTCACCGCCTATTCGGAGGGCTGGGGATTGTACGCGGAGACGCTGGGGCGCGACCTGGGGCTGTACCAGGACCCGTACCAGTACTTCGGATACCTGTCGTCGGAGCTGTGGCGCGCCATCCGGCTGGTGCTGGACACGGGCATCCACGCCAAGGGGTGGACGCACGAGCAGGCGATCGCCTACGCGCAGCAGAACTCGGCGAACAGCCTGACGAGCACCCAGTCCGAGGTGGAGCGGTTCAGCGCCATTCCCGGGCAGGGCCTGGCGTACAAGATCGGCCAGATGAAGATCACTGAGCTGCTGGAGCGCGCCCGCGCCGCGCTGGGCCCGCGCTTCGACATCAAGGCCTTCCACCGCGCGATCCTGGAGAGCGGCGCCCTGCCCCTGGACGTGCTCGACGCCAAGATCAACCGCTGGATCGCGGCCCAGCTGCGGGGGTGAAGAATTGCGCAGTTGAGGTCAACGAGGGGAGCGCCACCTCGGTAGGTGCTCCCTAGCGGAGATTGGCTATAGAGCCAAGACGACTAGGACTTTCATCCGCCAAGCCGGCGCGTCTCAATATCCTCCAAGAACTCCTCTCGAGTGACGAATCTCTCGGTGCGCTCCGCAAGCCCGAGGAAGAAGTGCGAGACGAGTCGAAGGAAGTTCTGGACTTTATCGTAATCCTCGATCCCAGCACCATGGTGCACAAATCGGCTCCGGAGAGAGTATGTATCCTTAACTGTACGGATGATCTGTTTTCGTTCATCAACATTGGTGGTCAGCAAGAACGCTAAACGATGCGCGAGATTCTCTTGGATCGGTTCTTGTGAGTTCCGAAGCAGCAACGATTCAAGCGCGGAAAGAACGTAGATTAGCTTACCCTCAGGCGAACTCTCGAGTGAGCACCGGGAGTACAGTAACCACGCATCGAGCACTACTTGCTGAAATTCGGACCGGTGTTGCGATGTCAGGACAGCGGACATCTTGTCGAGCCCAAGTTCGCGGATCTCACGTATCCATCCCGCGTCCAAATGCCAGAACGTTCCTCCTGACGCGAGCATTCGCTCAGTAGTCCCACGCAAAACACACGGCGCGGCGCCAAGATCTGGCGCCGCGCCGAATGCAATCTGTCTACCCCCTCGTCAGCGGATCAGTTGATGACGATCACCTGTGAGCCCAGGCTGGAGTAGACACGTTGGTAATGCGGGCTGGTCGGCCGTTTCTCTACGACCTGCAGGCAGTACGTTCCGGGCGCGGAGGGCGTCCATGTCGCGCTGTGCCACTGCGTCTGGCCAGGCACCAGCTGCACCTGCGTGGCGAACGTATACGCCGGGACGTGCGTGGTGCTGATCGAGGGATCGCAGTACGGGTCTGAGGAGTTCTTGACGCGCACGTCCACTCCCACCTCGCTCAGCAGGATGGCGTCGTCGTCGAAGTTGCCCAACGTGAACCCGGCGGTGACCGGCTTTCCGACGGCAAACCCCTGGGGCGCGGACACCTGGATCGAGCCCACCACCTCGGTGCCGCGGGTCATCGTGAGGGTCTGCCAGTCGGCCGAGGCGCAGACCCAGTCCGTCGCCCCCACCTCGTAGACGCGGTTCGAGGCGTAGTCCAGGTTCTTCCAGGCATCCAGGCCTCCCTGCACGAGGGCCGGCCCCTGCACGCGGACCCGCGCCTCCATCCAGACGCTGTCGGCACCGGAGATGTCGGCCCGCAGGTCGGGCCACGACTCCAGGTACGGGTGCCAAACGTCGTTGGGACTGCTGCTGGGATGGATGACCAGCGCGCCGTTCGTAATCTGCACGGGCATGCTCCGCCAGGCCCCGCCGAACCACGGATTGCGCAGCCTGAGCTCGCCCGCTGCCTTGGCGTCGGTATACTCGTTCCTCGCGACGATCTGCGCCACACCGTTGATCCGGGCCCACAGCCGGATGTAGTCGATCTCAACCGCGCTGGTCGCGGTTGTCCCGGCTTTCTGGACGGCGTTCAGCCACGGCGTGGCGCCCCGGAACCCGAACGGGGAACGCCAGAACGCGGTGTAGCTCTGATGCTGGAACGCTTCCGGGGGAGCGCAGCTCTGTGCGCGGCCAAAGCGGCCCGCCGTGGCGATTCGCCACTCCTTGGCCACGGTGGGCAGAAGGGTGTGGGTGCCGGAGTACGAGGTGCCCTGCATGTGCCAGATGGAGCGCTCGCCCGTCAAGGTGTTCTGCCACACCAGATCGGGGGATGCGTCCCCGGTGAACTCGCCCGCCGCCGCGATCTCCCACTGCACGGGCACCGTCGGCAGCGTCGCGAACTGCTGCGTGTACACGGTGCCCTGCATCAGCCAGATGGAGCGCTCGCCGGTGGACGTGTTCTGCCAGACCAGGTCCGGGCTTCCGTTGCCGTTGAAATCCGCTGCCGCGGCGATCTTCCACGCGATGGGCACCGTGGGAAGCATCATCGCCTGGCCCGTGTAGGTGGTGCCCTGCATCACCCAGATGGAACGTTCACCGGTCTGGTTGTTCTGCCACACCAGGTCGGGCTTGCCGTCGCTGGTGAAGTCGGCGGCCGCCGCGATCTCCCATGACGAAGCTACCTGGGGGAGGAGGGTGTAGGCGCCGGGCCAGGACGAGGCTTTCATGTGCCAGACGGACCGCTCTCCCGTGGCGGTGTTCTGCCACACGAGGTCCTGACGCCCGTCCCCGGTGAAGTCGCCAGCGCCCGCAATGTCCCAGGACGTGCCCACCTGCGGAAGCAGCGAGGTGCCGTCCCACGACGTACCCTGCATGTGCCACATGGAGCGCTCGCCGGAAACCGTGTGCTGCCAGACGAGTTCCGGGCTGGCGCCCCCCGAGGTCGCCGGCGCGGTCGATGCCGGCGCGTCCGCTACTCCGAAGAGGGGCTGAGGGCCGGCCCCTTTCGCCCCCGGCTGCATGATGGGTACGGGCCCGCGGGTGCTCAGGGGACCGGCGATGGGGCCGCCCCTCTGGCTCGCCGAGGGAGCTGTGGGATGGCGCTCGTCATGACAGGCCACCAGAAGGAGGGGGAGGAGAATGGACGCGTGAAACGGCCGGAGAGACATGAAGCACCTCGCAATACAGAAGATGAACGGAAGTGGATGAACGGGGAGGGAGTCGGAGTCCGGCGACCGATTCGGCTACCTTAGCCGGGGATCCGGTGGGCTGCGACTCCCACAGAAGGCGCGCGCAAATATCACGCCATTTACGCCACAACGTGCGGAAGGTGATTTGCCCGAGCAGCAGCCCGCGTCCTGCGAAAACGCACCGCGCAACGACCCGGAAGCGAGTCGCTGCGCGGCAGGGACCGGCGCTCGAGGCGCCGTTCAGGAGTAGCTTGCCATAGGGCGGAGTGGAATGGGCGGCATCCCACGCTTCCACTCGTCGGAACCTTGGTGTACGGCGAGGCGACCGGCACCTCGCGGAGATTGCGGTTTTACGGCGCTCGCGTCAGGCGGTGGCGGCGAGCGGCGCGGCGGCCGGGACACGGACGACCCCGCGCGCCGGCAGGAAGGTCGCGATCAGCTCCCAGAGCGCGAACAGCACGACACCGGGGAACAGAAACGTGAAGTCCGTCAACCCAAGCCCCACCACCAGCGGCGGCGCCATCCCGTGCATCGCGGCGCCCAGGATTCCCAGCCAGGTGATCCACCGCGACCCGATCACCCGCTCGCGGGCACCCGCCAGCATGAAGCCGATCATGGTGACGGAGAACACGGGATACAGGACCACCGCCAGCGCCAGGTGAATGGTCAGGATGGGCGTGGTGCGGCCAGCCATGAGGTTCGCGTGGTCCAGGTAGGCGAACGTATGGAACACGGCCTCGGTAGCCATGAGCGCCGTGCCGATCACCGCCAGCCGCGCCCACTTGGCGGTGCGGGTGGGGAGGCCGCCGTCGCGGCGGAACAGGATGAGCGCCACGAGCAGCGAGATGTATCCCGCGAGCACCAGCACGTGCGAAAGCACCCAGTCCGGGTGCGCCAGCATTTCGGCCATGCTGCCGCCGGGGTGGCGCGGGCCGCCGGCGAGAATGCCGACCGCGCCGAGAAGCAGGAAAAGACGCCAGGGTTGGAAACGAACCTTGCTCATACCGTTCTCACTTTAGGGAATCGGGTGAACGCTTCACATCCGGCGAAGATACGGCAGTCAGGCGGAGGCGTCTTGTACAGAACGGCCATCGTCATGGTGGCCCACTACGAGGTCCGGGCAACGAGGCGTTCAGAGTTGGGGGCAGAGCGGGTTAATCGGCCGCAACAACAGCTGTCGCGGCCCTGCTCGGGGCTTCACCTGCACGAACACGAAAGCTGCCGCCGCACACCTGTCATCCCGACCGAGCGGCCACCCGGAACCTGCCCGCACGCGGCACTGCGCAGCGACGGAGGGATCCGCCACACACGCGCCGGAGCGCACCGCCATCCGAACGCGCCGCTAACCCATCAGCCGCGCGTCGCTCCGCGTTCCGCGAAGTTGACGTCGGCGCCGCGCATAGACTCGAAGGGCCAGCGCCGCCAGGGCGAACCCGGCGGCCGGCGTAGACAGAGTGACCCGGGCGAGTTCGAAACGAGAGCCGCCACGCCACCGAGCACCATGCCCAGCGTGGTCCCGCCCACCGCCAGGCCAAGCGGCACGTCGCGCATTAGCAGCCACGCGCCGAGAGCCCAACCACGGCGCCGGAGAGCCCTCCGACGACGGTGCCGACCGCCAGGTACTCCCACGGGGGCAGGCCGCGCCAGCCGTCGGGCGGCCCCCATCAGGAACATCAGCACCGCGTCGGCGATGCCCCGAAGACGCTTCCCGCCACCATCAGCCCCGCCGTGACCAGGAGAATCCGGTTCGCTCGCATGCGTCCCTCATCGCGTTGAAAGCTAGCCGGACAAAGAAAAATTAGGACCAGCCCATAGTTGCTTTTATAGGCAACGAACGAGCACGCGGCGGCCGAGTGAGAGCCACCGCGCGCACGAAATCTAAAGTGGTGGAATGTGTCCCGGCTCTCAGAAAAGCCTGAACACCGTGACATCGATCCCTACAAAAAACGCGCTGCGATACACGTCTACCGATTGCGAACTCTCGCCGGATCGCCGGAGGTCTGACACTTTTTGGACGCCATACCCGAGAACTAGGGGAACCCCGCGGAAGCCAACGAACCCATACAGCCCTGGTGCAACAATCTGGTTCCAGCCGACCTCGGCGTCGGCGTCCACCCCTTCATCATCTCCTCGGCGGCTGGCGAATGATCCTACGTCAAGCACCGAGAAAAACGCGGAAGCTGATCCGAACGGCAGTCCAAGGCTGGCTTCGAGCCCAATTGGAATAGAGAGGCCGTAGAAAGAGTCGTCGTCCTCGTTCTGCAGGCCGATCGTACGTTCGGAACCGATCTGACCACCGAGGAATGCGGTGACGCCGAGAGTGAAGGGTCCATAGCTGGATGGGCTGGTAGAGTACCGAAGCACATCCCACTCCGCCGGCCTCGCGAACTGATTCCGTTTCGCCCGGTAGGAACCGACCGGTGCACTTGCTGCTTCAAGGACGCTGCTGACTTCTTCAGGAGTATCGGCAGAGGCTAGGTTGGCAGCAAAGACAAAGTAAGTAGTCCCTCGCTCCCCCAGAGCAGTCCGGATGCTCTTGTCGCTCAACATCCACGTCACGAGCGCGCGGTAGTCGCGTGCGAGAAGCTCTTGATGCAATTGTACACCGCGATCGAGCCATGTGCGGAGTTCTGCAATGCTGTCGCCCTGCACAGCGATATTGGCGGGGATCAATCCAGCACCGATCGAGGCTGTTTGCAGCACAGCCGCCGATGCTCCTATGTATCGACTGATCCGCTCGGAATTGGACAGACCCGATTCCTGAACGCGCTGCACGGCCAGCCTCGCAGCCTCGAGTTGCTGCTCGAGTTGGAGTATGACGCCGTGCCTGTCTCGAAAGCTCTCCAAGATTGAGGCTCCGGCGGGGCTCGTCCGTTCGACACCTTCCTGTTGAAGCAGATCCGACACTAGGAACGCCGAAAACATCTGCCGGGATTCGCCTTCTTTAAGCCATTCCAGCAGGTCCTCGGGATCTGAATTGTTGTATTCTCTAGCGATTTGGCCAGCCAAGCGAAACGTCAGTCGCGTGGGAGAGCCCTTCGGAAGTTCCGATGCCGCGATTTCGTCGGCCAAATTGGCGAGAGCAATCGCCGGTGACACGCCGCGGTGAATTTCGAGCCCATGTCGATACAGTAGACTCATTGCGAGGACATACGGTCGCTTCCCTGCAAGGCCCAAAGCCGCCGAGACTGAGTCTTCCATCAATCTGGAAGGAAATTCCTGAAGATCTTGCGCCACGGCCAAGCGCACGACTGGCATCAATGACTGGAACGTTCCCACTTCAATATCGGCCATCAACGCAACGGATCGTGGGAACCCGACTCGGAACAGAGCGATCCCGCTGACGTCATCACCAAGATTTGTAACGAATGTATAGACCATCTCGTCCTTCGCCCGCTCAACCACGAAGTCAGCCGCGCCGCCGGCCAGCGCTGTTGGGTTGAGCCATGCCCCGGCACCGGAAGACTTGCCATCTGGACTATACCCCACAGGGACGAGGTTCCGGAAATCGACTGACTTGACGATCGAGTCAGGTGCGAGAGCCTCGATGATCAGACGTGCGTCATTCAGTTCGTCCGAGCCGGGGGCTTTTGCAGTAGGAGCAAACGGGTTCGCCAGGAACGAAGCGACGGCATCGCACTTCTGGCGGAACTGCTCCGCTCGGTCTGATGATAGGGCCGTGAGCACGCTTAGTATTTGTGTAGCTGCTTCTGAACGGCGGGCAATTGTAACGGGTGAGTTCGTCGTTGATGATGTGCGACATGCAGGGGGCGTTTGCGCGGGCAGTTGTGGCGCAGTAAGGAGAAATCCGAAAACTAGACAGAAGCAGAACGAGCGCGTGTTGGGCATGGGTCAACCGGTAGGCAGGTGTTAGGTGTTGGCTCGCAAGAGGATATCATTCCAATTGCGACGGGAGATACAGGTGGGGTCTGGGCTCCCAAGCAGTGGTGTCAGCCAGCGCCGAACCCGGCTTACGTCTGAAGGAGGGGATCTGGACGTGCGGCCAAAGCGCCAATGAATTGGGGCTGCGGAGAAGTGCACGGATTGGAAAGCTAAGAGCGAAGTACGGCACCTCCTGGGAAATGGGTACGTTAATGTCGCTACTTCGATAGATTGCGGCGGCCTTTGGTCGGAGTCAAGAGGGATACTTGTTGCTTATTTGGCCGCAGTGAACCGCGCGGAAATGTTTAAAGGATCCGAGGCGGGAGTAACGCCTCAATCTATGCCCGCGGGTGGTGGCTGCGGTGCTCCTGTTGCAGGTAGGTGCGGTCCACATGGGTGTAGCGCTGCGTGGTGCCGATGTCGGCGTGGCCCAGCATCTCCTGCACGGCCACCAGGTCTGCCCCGCCCTCCAGCAGGTGCGTGGCGAACGAGTGGCGCAGCACGTGGGGGCTCACGCGCTTCTCGATGCCCGCCGTCTGCACGTGCTGCCGCAGGATCTTCCACACGCCCATCCGCGTCAGCGGACCGCCGCGCGCGTTCAGGAACACGCGCCCCTCGCCCTTGCCGCGGTCCAGCACGGGCCGGGTCTCGCGCAGGTAGATGGAGAGCGCGCCGATGGCCCGCCGGCCGATGGGCACCAGCCGCTCCTTGGCCCCCTTCCCGAAGACGCTGGCGAACTCCTCGTCCAGGTACAGGTTGCGGATGCGCAGGTCCGTCAGCTCCGACACGCGCACCCCGCTGGCGTAGGCGAACTCCAGCATCGCACGATCGCGCCACGCCAGCGGATGCGACAGGTCAGGCGCCTCCAGCAGCGCCTCCATCTCGGCCACGCTCAGCACGTCGGGCAGCCTCTTCCAGGCCTTGGGCGTGGCGATGCCCTCACTAGGGTCCGCGACGACCAGGTTTTCGCCGAGCAGAAAGCGGAAGTAGGTGTGCAGCGACGAGACGTTTCGGCCGATGGACGACGGGGCCAGCCCCAGGTCCTTCAGCAGCAGGAAGTAGTTGCGGAGATCCGACGTGGTGACGTCGCCCGGGGTGGCGCGCCCCTTGGTGCGGGCGAACTCGGCCATGCGGACGATGTCGTGCTCGTACGCCTCGAGGGTCAGCTCCGAAAGGTTGCGCTCGAACCGCAGGTAGTCGATGAACTGCTCGACCGCGAACGAGATTGGCGGCGCTGGCTTGTCGGCAGCTGCGACGACAGACTCGGTCACTCGCGCGATTCCCTGCGGCTGCGGTACCACCACCACAGGACGATAGCGCCCAGGACGGCGGCCGCGATGGCCAGGTATCGGCCTGACGCCTCGACGCTGGCGCGGATCTGCTCCCAGTTCTCGCCCGCGGTGGCGCCCAGGTACACGATCAGCCCGTACCACGCGGCACTGGCGACGGCGATGGGCACGGCGGCGCGCCAGAAGCTCATTCCGCTCGTTCCCGCGAAGATGGGGACCACGGCCCGGAACGCGGGAAGAAAGCGGCTGATGAAGATCACCTTTACGCCGTGCTTGTCGTAAAAGCCCGACAGCCGCTCCATCTGCTTGGGCTGCAGCAGGAATCGTCCGGCGCGTGTCCGGAAGAACGCGTCCCCGTACTTCCTGCCGATCAGGTATATCACCAGCGCGCCGCCCACGTTGCACCCCCACACGATCAGGAACGCCATCCACGGGTTCACGACCCCCTGCCCCGCCAGGAACCCGCCGGTGAGCGCGATGACGTCCGCCGGCACGGGGGGAAAGAAGTTCTCCAGCCCCGCGAAGGCGCCGATTACCACGTACACCAGGGCTTCGGGAAGCCCCTGCATCCACTCGATCAGCCGGTCGATGAATCCACCCACTTGTGATCCCTGCTCTCGTAGTTAGGTGCGTCGCCACGCCCGTGTTGTCATCCCGATGGAGCGGCCACAGAAAGCCCAGCCGATACTACATGGACCGCAGCGACTGAGGGATCCGCCACACACGTCGCCCATTCGCGATGCAGTCCGCCCTGCCCCGAATCCAGAGCCGTTTCGTCGCCTCCGCCGAATGCAGCATCGATGCAGCCGCAGCCATGGGGCCACAGGCGTAGTGTGTGGCGGATCCCTCAGTCGCTGCCGGCTTCGGTGTGTCGGACGGTTCGGCTTGGCCGCTCCATCGGGATGACGTCCGCCGCCGCGGAGTGCCGCTACAGGCTGGTGTCGCGGCGGTGCCGGGCGTGGAGGACGTCCAGGTCTTCCAGGCTGTCCACCAGCGCCACCGCGAACACGGCGATCCCCTCGCCACGGCCAATCCATCCCATCCCCTCGTTGGTCTTGCCCTTGATGGAGATGTGCCCGGGCGAAATGCCGATCACCGACGCCAGCCGCTCCTGCATCGCCGGCGCATGCGGCCCGATCTTGGGTTGCTCGCAGATCACGGTCACGTCGACGTTGACGACCTGGTAGTTGCGCCCTTCCAGAAGACGGACCACCTGGGCCAGCAGTTTCAGCGAGTCGGCGTCCTTCCACTGTTCGTCCGATGGCGGAAAGTGCCGGCCGATGTCGCCCAGCCCGGCGGCACCCAGCAGCGCGTCCGTCACGGCGTGCGCCACGGCGTCGGCGTCGGAGTGCCCGGTCAGCCCCCGGTCGTGGGGAATTTCCACCCCGCCCAGAATCAGCTTGCGCCCCTCGGCGAACCGGTGGGAATCGTAGCCGTGCCCAATCCGCATGCCGCCCGCGTCCTTCGTTGTGAGTTGGATCCCGCCGCTCCGGGCAAGATACCGCGTCGCCGAAGCCGATGAAACATCCCGCGCACGAGACCCGCGTGGCAGAGGCCGTGCGCGAAGGCTACCTTCGCCTGCCCTAACGCTAACCCCCCGACCGACGTCCCATGCTGGAGCTGTCGCCCGACGAGATGCGCGCCCTCGGCTATCGCGCCGTGGACATGATGGTGGACCACCTGGCCGCCCTCCCCGACGAGCCCGTGTTCGGCACAGCCACGCGCGCCCAGATGGAGTCGTGGCTGCGCGAGCCGCCACCGGCCGAGGGACGCGGCTGGGAAGCGGTGCTGCAGCGCGTGGGCGACGAGGTGTTTCGCCCGATGACGCACCTCGCACATCCCCGCTTCTTCGCGTACGTCCCCGGCCCCAGCAACTTCGTCGGGGCGATCGCGGACGCGCTGGCATCGGGCTTCAACCCGTTCGCCGGCGCGTGGGCCATGTCGCCCGGGGCGGCGCAGGTGGAGCTGGTGACGGCCGATTGGCTGCGCGAAGCGCTGGGGATGCCGTCCACCGCGGGCGGATTGTTCGTCAGCGGGGGATCGATGGCCACCCTCACCGCGCTGGCCGTCGCCCGGCACAAGCAGCTGGGGGATGATGCCAGCCGTGGCGTAATCTATTGCTCGGACCAGACGCACACGGCCGTGGACCGCGCCGGGCATGTCCTGGGATTCCGCCCCGACCACGTCCGCAAGCTGGCGGCGGACGAGGAGTATCGCCTGGATGTGGACGATCTTGCCGCGGCAATGGACGCGGACGCGGCGGCGGGGCTGCGACCGTTCTGCGTGGTGGCCAACGCGGGCACCACCAGCACGGGCGCGGTCGATCCGCTCGCGGAGATCGCCGAGTTGTGCCGCGCGCGCGGCATGTGGATGCACGTGGATGGCGCGTACGGCGCCGCCGCCGTGCTCACAGACGAGGGCCGCGCCGCGCTGCACGGCATCGGCGAGGCGGACTCCATCGCGCTGGATGCGCACAAGTGGCTGTTTCAGCCCGTGGAGTGCGGCTGCGTCCTGGTCCGCCAGGCGGAAGACCTCCAGGACACGTTCCGCATCGTCCCGGCGTACCTGCGCGACAACGACCTGTCGGCGGAGGAGGTGAACTTCCGCGACTGGGGCGTGCAGCTGACGCGCGGCTTCCGTGCGCTGAAGCTGTGGATGACCATCCAGGTGTTCGGAATGGATGCCATGCGCCAGGCGATCGGCCGGGGGATGCGCCTGGCCGAGGTGGCGGAAGAGGAGATCCGGTCGCTGGCCGGCTGGGAGATCGTCACCCCCGCGCAACTGGGCATCGTCACCTTCCGCCATCGCCCGAACGGCCTCGACGGCGCCGAGGCAGACGACCTGCAGCGGCGGATCGCCACGGGGCTGGCGGCGGACGGATACGCCCTGCTGAGCACGACGGAGCTGCGCGGCCGCACCGTGCTGCGCCTGTGCACCACCAACCCGCGGACGACCGACGAGGAGATGCGCCGGACCGTGTGGACGCTGGACCGGCTTGCGCGGGAGCTGGCGTGAGCATGAACCTGCCGCCCCGGCGCGGCAGATGCTCTCCGGCGTACTCGGAGCGGCATCCAAGGTGTGCGCGATTGCAGGATACGTGAAGCCTCGCGTATTTTGACGACGATGCAACGCACTTCCCTCACTCCGACGATGCAACGCACTTCCCTCACTCCGAACCCGATGCGGCGTCTCCAGATCCTGTTCCTGCTGCTGATATCAGCAATCCTTTCGGCCTGCGAGCGGAGCCCGACCGCCTCTCAGCGCACCGGAGCCGCGGAGATCGCGCTGACCACCGCCGCTGGAACCGTCCAGCTCCCGCGCGCGCAAGCAGGCGCGCTGGTGTACAGCCCGGGGCCCACCCCCGACACGCGCTCGTACTACCTGGTGTTCACGGCGGGAGACATCGCGAACGTGGGCATCGAGGTCGAGTTCTCTCAGAACCTTCCCAGCAATCAGGATCTCCCCAATCCAGGGACGTACATCGTGGGGGTAAGCGGGCCGATGCGGGTGGCATACGGCTCGAGCCTACTCTGGCGGGGCGGGAAGTTCCAGCAGTACGTCGCCTACTCCGGGCCGAGCTCCCTGACCATCGAAACCGCCACACCGGAGCGGATCACGGGCCGCTTCACGATCGAGGAGACGCATGAGTACACGAAGGAGCGTGTCACGGTGAGCGGGACGTTCTCGGCAGACCAAGTCGTGGAATTCGCCGACCTGCCGCGCCTCGTCGGCCACTGAGGCGGGAACCGGGGAACCGCGGGTAGCCTGCCGAGCATGGAAACCAAGCCCGTCTACGTCGTCTCCGACGTGCATCTGGGAGGCGTGCCACCCGCCACCGAGCGCGCATTCCGCCGGTTCCTGGACCACGTGGCGGAACATGCGTCGTTCCTGCTCATCAACGGCGACCTGTTCGACTTCTGGTTCGAGTACCGCCACGTGATCATGGCCGAGCACTACCGCGCGCTGTCCAAGCTGAAGGACGTGGTGGAGGCCGGCGTCCCGATCGCCTTCGTGGGCGGCAACCACGACGGGTGGGCGGGGCCCTTCCTGCGCGACGAGATCGGCATCGCCCTGCACGAGGGTCCGGTGGAGATGGACCTGGGAGGGCGCCGCGCGCTGGTGGCGCACGGCGACGGCGTGGGGAGCGGCGACCTGAAGTACCGCGCGCTGAAGTGGACCATCCGCAACCCCGTGTTCACCGGCGCCTTCCGCGTGATTCACCCCGACCTGGGCACGCGCATCGCCATGCTGGCCAGCAGCACGGAGCACAAGTCCGAGGGGGGCGACAAGCGCGGCAAGAACCGCGCGGCGTTCATCCAGCACTGGGCCGAAGGCGAGCTGCGCGCGCGGCCGGAGATCGACCTGGTGCTCGCCGGGCATGCGCACGTGGCGTCCATCACCGAGGTGGAGCCCGGACGGTACTACGTGAACTCGGGGGACTGGCTGCGGACGTTCGACTACGTGGTGCTGCCCCCCGGCGGTGGCCCGCCGGAGCTGCGCGCCTGGCCCGCGGCGTAGCAAACCCCGCGCGAAACCTTCGGAGTGCCGAGGCTTTAACCTTGCGCACGCGGAGACAACTGTCGTAGACTGTGGTAGCAGTTCGGAAGCAGAAGACCTACCTCCCCACTCCGCGCTCTCTCCGTCTCTTCTCGGGCCCATGCCGCATCCCGTCTCCCGGGCACGGTCATCCGTGTTCCGGTTGCGCTCCATCCCGGGCATGCCGAGGTACTCCGTCCCTGTACTGGTCCGGGTGTTCGTACTGGTTGGGGTTGTCTGCGCATCCGTTGCTTCGGCCGTGACGAGCGTGGTCAGGCGCGACGCTCCGCGCGGGCTGCTGGGAGAGCTCGCCCGCGAGATGCACAAGCTCCCCCGCGTCACACCGCGCCTTTCCATCGCACACCCCGATCGGCCATGCCCCTCGGCCGCCGGCTCACGGCCCGGGTGCGCACCCGGGCGCGCGGCGGCACCGCGATCAGACCGTATTACGGGCATCGCCGCGCGCGCTTCGCAGGCGATCGGCAAGGGCGCCGATCCGAACGCGCTTCACGCCGCCGGGCTGGTCGACCTGCTGTACGGGAGCGGGGCGGGAAAATCCCTGGACCGGGCCATCTCTCTATTGCAGATGGCGGCGCGGCTCTCCGAGCGCCCCGCCCCCGTGCTGGCAGACGTTGCGGCTGCGTACATGGTGCGGGCCGAACGAGCCCGCTCGCCCCGCGACCTGCTCGCGGCCATCGAGGCGGCGGAGGAGGCGCTGGAACGAGAGCCCGCCAACCGTGCCGCGGCCTACAATCTCGCGCTGGCACTGGAGCAGTTCGGGTTGGTCGAGGAAGCGACAGACGCCTGGCGAGCGTATCTCGAGAGCGACGCGACGTCTGGGTGGGCACACGAGGCAATGCGACACCGGAGCCAGCTACTCGCCCTGCCCACCGAAGCCGCGGCGCCGGCAGCCGGCGCGCCGCTCTCGGATTACGCGGCGTACGCCGCCGCTGAGCCCCAGCGGGCGCGGGAGCTGGGATGGTGCCGTGTCCTGGGTGCCTGGGCAGAGGCGAAACTGGCGGGTGACGCGGCTGACGCCGAGGAACACCTGCGGCGCGCGGAGATCCTTGCCACCACGCTGGAACGCCGCACGGGCGGCGACGCCACGCTGGGCGACGGAGTGCGGGCGATCCGCGCCCGGCCCAGGGAGCGGCTGGCCCGCGCACACCAGGAGTTCTCCGCGGGGTGCGTGGCGCAGGGGCTCGTGGATTTTCCGGCCGCCGCGTCGCGGTTCAACGCGGCCGCCGTTGCCGCGCACGACTCTCCGCCGCTGCGTTCGTGGGCGCGGATGATGTACGGAGGGATGAGCTTTCGTATGGGCGACATGCCCACGGGCGAGGCGGTGCTCCGAGACCTATGCGCAACGGCCGATCCGGTCCGCCACCCTGGGCTGGCCTTGGCGGCGCGGCTGGCGCTTTCCGCACTGCTCATTCGGGCAGACCGGTATGAGGCCGGGCTCCGGCACGCACAGCAAGCCGCCGTTATCTCACTGCGCGCCGGCGAGGCCGAGAATCATGGAGTGGCCCTGGACAACATCTCTATCGCCTATTTCCACATGCGCGATATGGACCAGGGATACGGATATGCCCACCAAGCCTTGAAGCACCTGCGTCCGTATCGCACGTCCTTCCGGCTGCACAACATGCTTGGATTCGCTGCCAACACTGTCGGCGACGACGGGTTCCCTAACGCCGCGCTCCGCATGCTGAACGAAGGGGTACGCGTGGCGGAGCGCACCGGAATTCCCGTGTTCGCGGCAGAGGCCTACCTGATCCGGGCCCGCTTGGCGGCGCAGATGGGCGCCGCGGCCCGGGCCCGCCAGGACATCGCCGCCGGGCAGGAAGCCATGGCCAGGCTCACGACACCCCGCTCCCGCGCGTGGAGCATCGCCCGGCGGCAGATGGCGGAAGCGACACTGTCGCTTGGCAGCAACCCGGCAGGGGCCGCCGAGGACTTCGACTCGGCGGCGGCGTTCTTCACGGGCATGCGGGCGCCCATCGTGGCTTTCCCGGCCCTTGTCGGCGGTGCCCAGGCATGGCTCGCCTCCAACCGTCCCGCGCAGGCAAGCGCACGTCTGGAACGCGCTCTCGCGATCCTGCAGAACCGGCGTGACTCCGTTCACATGGAGCCGCGGCGGGCAGCGATTTTCGACGCGGCGCGCGGCGTGGTGGATCGGATGACGATGCTGAAGCTGGCCTCGGACGGCCCTGCCGCAGGGCTGGCGTACCTGGATCGGGGGCGCGCGTCGCTCGCGCCCGTCGGACGAGCCGACGGGCGGAACTGGGAGGTGGCGGCTCCTCCGGGCGAGAGGGCCCTCGAATATGCGATTGTGGCCGACACGCTCCTGGTCTGGGTAGTCACAGGCAGAAAGGTGGAGCTCTACCGCGCCCGGGTGGATACGGCGCGCGTAGTCCGCCTGGTGGTGCACCTGCAGCAGCAGCTGGACGCATTCGCGGGAGAGGCGGAACTCCGCCCCGCGTTGGCCGAGCTGTACGAGCAGCTGATTCGCCCGGTAGAAGGGTGGCTCGGCGAAGCGGGAACCCCGCTGATCGTCGTCGCTGACGGGGTTCTCGGGCTGGTCCCGTTCCCGGCGCTGTACGATACGCGCCGGATGCGCTACCTGGTGGAGGCTCGCCCCGTCAGATTCGCGGCGAGCCTTCGCGAGGCGTGGCGCCGCGCTCCGCGTCCCGCCGCCGCGTCGGAGGTGTGGTTCGTCGCGGATCCGGCTTTCGCCCCGTCGACTGGGTTCCCGCGGCTTCCCGCCGCGGCCGAGGAGGTCCGCGAGATCGCGTCAGGCTATCCCCGTGCCCGGACCCTCGTGGCCTCGGCGGCAACTCCCGGTGCGGTGAGGGCAGCACTCGGCAGGGCGGGCGTGATGCACTACGCCGGGCACGCGGTGTTTGACGACGAGCGGCCGGAGCGGTCGTACCTGCTTCTGGCACCGGAACCGGGCGCAACGACCCTGCAGGCGATGGAGATCGCCCGGCTCGACCTCAGCCACCTTTCCATCGTGGTGCTGGCGGCGTGCCAGACGGTACGGACCGGGCCCGGACGGGCCTCGGGGTTCTCCGGGCTCGCAGGCGCCTTTCTGGCCGCCGGCGCCGGGGGGGCGGTCGGAAGCCTGTGGGAGGTGGACGACCGGCTCACGCGTCCCCTGATGGTCGAGTTCCACCGCGCGTACCACGCCTCGAGCAATGGCGCCGCGGCGCTGCGCCAAGCGCAGCTCCACCTGCTGCGGTCCAGTGACCCGGAGCGCCGTTCACCAGCCGCCTGGTCGGGTTTCCGATACATTGGCGGCTGAATCAGTCAACCCGATGGGAGGTTCCGATGCCCACGCTGAAGATCGACTTCAACTGCATGTGCCTCTTCGTGACGAGCCGGAATGATGGGGCCGTTCACGTCCTCATGCCGAGTACGGCCGGCCACGGCCCGGATCACCAGCACCTCGCCCGGCTGGTGTACAGGGACCGGGACGGGAGACTGCAGCTCGCACCGCTGGAGGGATGGGCGCTTTCCCTGGGGAAGCCGATGCCGTCCACCGACGACGCACTCACCCCTGCGGAGGCGGTACGGCGCCAGGCGCTGATCGTGAATCTCAGCGACCTTACAGACAGCCTTGTCCTGCCGGAGCTCGTCACGGGGGAGAACCCCGACGGGGTGATCTCGCGGGTCACCATCCACAGCGGGCAGCTGCCGTCCGTCGGGGCTGACACCGCCCACAAGTGGACGCTGAGGGGCCGCAGGTATTTCATGGCGCACCGGGTTACGTTCCACATCGAGAACGTGCCCGACGTGCTGGACTGGACTCCACTTGGTACGCATCCCGACGACGACGCGGACGTGCCACTCGAGAGGCTCGGGCACGTGATGCCTGAGCCTGGCACTGACGACAACACCTTCGCGCTCAAGGTGTATTATGTGACCGAGAAGGGCCTGCCTCCTCAGATGAACCCGAACCTCACCGCGGAGGAGACGCGGCACCACTTCGCGGCGTTCTACCCCCTGCTCGGCATCAGGCATGTGGACGACGGCCTCCTGCCGGAGCGGGGGCCGGCCGACGTGGGCACGGCGCCCCCGACAGGGATGGAGTACTGCAAGACGGCCAAGGCTTCCATGTAGCCTCAAAAGGCAGGGCAAAGGAGCGATCCTTTGCCCTGCCTCGTCGCTTGCCGGCCTCGATCGGCGCCACCCTGGCGATCAGACCGCCGTTCCGAGCGTGGGCGGGGCCGCCTCTGCCTTTCGGGCTCCCGGCCGGCGGAGGGCCTCGCGAACGGCCGCCGCGGCATCGAGGAAAACGCCGGCCTGCTTTTCCGGAGCCTGCGGGTCCGTCTGGATCGGTGTGCCCGTCAGGTGCAGGATCTCGCGGATGTGCCCGGGCGACAGCGTCGGGTTGACGGAGAGCATCAGCGCCGCCACCCCGGCCACCTTGGCCGCGGCGCCCGAAGTACCGCCGAATCCGTCGGTATGGTAGCCGTCGTCCCAGCAGGTGACGTCGTGCTCGGGGTCACCGGGCGCGGAAACCACGAGCGCCGGTCCCCAGTTGCTGTCCACCCACGGGCGGTTCACCACGGCGTCCCATGACGTTGCGCCCACCAGGATGGAGCCCGTGCGGTCGAAGTGGGTGGCACCGTCGTCCGCAAGATCCGCCGGCTTGCCGCCGTTCCCCGCGGGTACGCAGACCACGACGCCGTGGGCAATGGCCCAGCGGATGGCTGCATGGGTGGATGGGATCTGTTCGCAGTTCCCTAGCGCCCCCGTCTGGGCTTCGACAATAATCACCTTTCGCCGCCCGCCGCTGTCTTCCCCCGTTACGTGCATGATGGCATCGTGCCACCCGCCGTCGGCCCCCGCCCGGCCGCCGATCGCCGCCTGGATCGGCCAGAGCGATGCTTCGGGGGCGTAGCCCGCCATGCCGGCGCCGTCCCCCGCTGCCCCGGCCAACCCAAGCACAGCGGTGCCGTGGCCGATATACGTTCCCTCGTCGACAGCGTCGTCGTGATCGATCGCGTTATACGCTTTCCTCATGTCGAGGCGCGGTGCCAGCTCCGGATGGCTGGTGAGGAACCCCCAGTCGATAGCGGCGATCACCACGCCCGCGCCGCGCGCCCCCAGCCCCCATGCTTCGAGTACGGAAGTGCGGTGAAGGTACCACTGCGGCTGGTGCTGGGTCAGCGGATCCCTGGAGACACCCTGTTCCGGAGTGCCGATGAACGGGTCGGTGGGCAGCGGGGACACGGTAGGGGGAATCGTGCGTGGAACCACGACGGCTTTCTCCACCTCCGGCTGGAGCCTGAGATCGCGCGCCGCGTCAGCCGCCGCTTCCGCGCTAGGGAACTGGAGCCGCACGAAGTTCCGCAACGAGGGTAGCCCGGCGAGCGCGTCGGAAAGATCGGCTGCACCGGCCGCCGCGTTCTCCGCCAGCTGCTTTTCCTCGGCCCGGATGAACCGCTGGGCAAAGCTGGGCCTGCTCTCCACCAGCTGGTGGCGAAGCAGTACCGTACGTACCGCCATGCCTCCGGGGCCGACGTCTTTGAAGTCGTTTTCCTCCAGTAAGCGTTCTGCATTCGATGCGAGAGCAGTTGCGAGACGGGTTGCACCGGGACGGAACTGCACTTCTACGATCCTGCCCTCCTGCGGTGCACCCGCGCGGGGTGTCACCATTCCGAACCGTGGCTTCCCCCCACGGGCCGAAAGGTCGTCGACGGTCACAGGAAGCTGGCCGCCTACGGCATCAGGATCGACGCTGTCAGAACCGTCCTTGGGAGAGCCAGGCGCGGCACGTTCCTCATGGGTTGGCATGGGATTGTCACTCCGGGTGAATGAAGCCGCCTCGTCGAGGATTGCATCGAGGCGTCATTCAATTGGATGGTCCCGGGACTCGATTTTACCCATGATTGCGTGGGGTGGCCGGAGGGGCGCATCCACTCGCACAGCGGCGGTAGGTTCGCCACACGTCGGCCCCAGCGCCGGATCCTTGCGCACTCTCACGGCATAGCCGCTCCGTGCCGCGAGCGGAGTTGGTCAGACACTGGCCGTCCTCACCCGACCAGCTCGTCCACCCGCTTGGCCGAGAACCCCGCCGTCGCGCGATCGCCGCGGACGATCACGGGGCGCGTGATGAAGGTGTACTCCTCCGTCATGTGCCGCAGGAGGTCGTCTTCTGAGAGCTGCTGCTCGTGGAGGCCCATCTTGCGGTACTTCATCGCGCGTTTGCTGAACAGCTTCTCCGCGCCACCGACCTTCCGCGCCAGCTCCTCCACCTCGGCGCGCGAGAGCGGCTGCGTCTTCACGTCGCGGAAGTTCTGAATCGCCACCCCGCGCTCCTCCAGGTACGCCACCGCCTTCTGGCACGTCGTGCAGTACGGCAGGCCCACCACCTCGACGCTCACGCTGTCCGCCATCATCAGCTCCCCCTCCGAAGATTCCAGGGCGCCCGCTCCTCGTTCGCCGCGTCTGCTCAAGAGAACCGGGAAGGCTGGTGCGAGGCAACACCCTTCCCTGCCGCATGAGGGCACCTGATCCGCCACCCCCCGTGCGATTTCCTGGCCTCCCGCCCGACGATATCTCCTGCGTGCCCGTTCCCCTCCCCCGTGGAAGATCATGAGCAAGGTCAAAGTCCTCTTCTTCGCCGCCGATCCTACGTCCCTGTCGGCCCCTCATCCAAGGCTGCGGCTGGACGAGGAAGTCCGGCAGATCCAGAAACGGGTGGACGCCGCCGTGTTCGGCAACCTGCTGAAATTCGATTGGCGGCTGGCCACCCGTACTGGCGACCTGCAGCAGAAACTGGAAGACACGCGTCCGCAGATCGTTCACTTCAGCGGTCACGGCGGAAGCCAGGGGCTGGTGCTGACGGGTGCCGACGGCCTGACTCCGCGCCCGGTCGACACGGAGGTGCTGCGGGAGCTGTTCGAAAAGGACGTGGGCGCCATCCGGCTCGTGGTGCTCACCGCCTGCCATTCGCGCGCGCAAGCAGAGGCGATCTGCGAA
Source organism: Longimicrobium sp. (assembly GCF_036388275.1). Taxonomy (NCBI): domain Bacteria; kingdom Pseudomonadati; phylum Gemmatimonadota; class Longimicrobiia; order Longimicrobiales; family Longimicrobiaceae; genus Longimicrobium; species Longimicrobium sp. Next base: position 40,170 of record NZ_DASVSF010000022.1, on the reverse strand, counting down.
GTGGTGGGATGCGCGATCGGCGCGCGGGACCGCATCTCGGACGATGCGTCGATCACCTTCAACGCAAAATTCTACAGCGCCATCGCGACCGGGCGGTCGGTGCAGGACGCGTTCGAGCGCGCGCGCATGGCGTTGAGGTTGGAGCATCCCGCGGAGAGCGAGATCCTTGAACTGCTGCACCGGAAAGATGTCGATCCCGGGAAAATCGTCCTGGTATCCCGCTTCCGCCGCTATGCCCGCATCGCGGCTCCGGCAGCCGCTGTCCTCGCGCTCACCGCCGCCCTCGCGGCCACGGTGATCGATTCGCCGGCTTCGCCTCCGCCTGAGCCCGTCCTCGTAGATGGGCTCCGTCTCGGTGACTGTACTTCGGAGGGCACACAGCGCCCGGCGGCGTACCGTCCCCTGGCGGCGGTTTCCATGGAACCGGAAAGCCCGTCCGACGCAGCGACGGCCCTGGCCCAGGCGAAGTCGTTCTGCCACGACGGAAACCATGATTCCGCCGTCGCCTACTTCAAACGAGCGGCGGGCGAGGGCGAGCCAGAAGCGATGTCGTTCCTCGCAATCGCCTACCTGAGCGGAGAGGGAGCGGCGCGCGACTCCGTGCGAGGCATGCGCTGGCTGTCCGAGGCTGCCAAGAAGAAGCGAGACCCCCGCGGGATGAACGCCCTGGCCGTCGTGTACGAGAACGACCAACGCATGCACGCGCGCTACTACTGGGCGCGGCACTGGTATACGGAGGCCGCGGAGCTGGGTGATGTCGAAGCCATGCGCAACCTGGCCAGGCACTACCGCGCGGGCCTGGGCATCGAACAGAGCGACTCACTGGCGCTGGAGTGGTACCGGAACGCGGTCGAGGCTACGATCGGTGGATGCCCTGGCCCAGATCGGGTGGATGCACGAGCAGGGGGTGGACGGGCGGCGTGACGTAGCCGAGGCGATCCGCTGGTATCGCCGGGCCGCGGCGGCCGGATCACCGTTGGGCATGGACGCGCTGGGAAGGGTGTACCAGGGCGCGGTGGGCGTGCCGAGGGACTACGGGCAGGCGCGGGCCTGGTTCCTCCAGGCCGCGTGCGCGGGCTCTGCCCCCGCCATGAACGGACTCGGCGTTCTGTACGAGCGGGGGCTGGGTGTCACGGCGGACGAGGGAACCGCGATGCAGTGGTTCCGTCGCGCCGCGGCGGCGGGGTCGTCGGAAGCGGCGAGGAACGTCGCCCGGTTGAAGCCCCGGGGCGTGCGGACGGTGCTCGCCGCGCTGGACCGGCCGTCGGCAGGCCATCACGCCGGCTGCGCGGCGTCGCAGGGGTGACGAGGGTGGCTCGTGGACGTGTCGCTCGTGGACGTGCGGTACGGGTCAGGAAAGCGCGTGCGTGCGGCAGACCCTCCAACGCACGCGTTCATGCAGACCGAAGCGGCCCGACATCGAAGACGACGATCAGTCCGCCGCCGCGGCCGAGGGCTCGCGGCCCCCGGCGTACGACCGGCAGAGGGCGTGCACCTCGTCGTCGGAGAAGGTGTGGTCGCAGGTCTTGGCGGCCTCGAACACGTGCGCGCACAGCGCCTCGTCGGTGCCGTACCCGTGCGCCTTCAGCCAGTAGCGCACGTTGCTGATGCCGCTCATGGGCGAAATCTCGATCACCTGGTGCAGCCCGAACCAGCCGGCGGGAACGCCGGAGTAGATGCGGTCCGCCAGCCAGGCGTCGCCCTTGGCCTCGGCCTTGATGATGGCCGCCGCGTGCACGCCCGTCCCCGTGCGGAACGCGTCCTCGCCGAACACCGGCCAGTTGTAGGCGAGCGGCACTTCACACGCCTTCGACGCCAGGGTGACGTACTCGTTCAGGCGGGAAACATCCCAGTCGTGCAGTCCCAGCAGCTTCAGGTTCACCAGCAGCAGGTCCATCTCGGCGTTGCCGCAGCGCTCGCCGATGCCCAGCGCGGTGCCGTGGATGCGGTGGGCGCCCTCCTCGATGGCCGCCAGGCAGTTGGTAACGGCCAGCCCACGGTCGCGGTGCCCGTGCCAGTCTACCTTCACGTCCTCGCCCGACGGCTTGACGATCTCGTCCAGGACGAAGCGGATGAGCTGGCGTACGCCGTGGGGAGTGGCGTGGCCCACCGTGTCGCAGACGCAGATGCGGCGCGCTCCGCACTCGATGGCGGTGGTGTACAGCGCCTTCACCGTCGCGGGACTGGCGCGGGTGGTGTCTTCGGTCACGTACATCACCGGGAGCCCCTCGCTGACGGCAAAGGAGACGGCGTCCTCGGTGGCGTGCAGCATCCGGTCGAGCGTCCAGTCTTCCGCGTACTGGCGGATGGGGGACGAGCCAATGAACGTGGCGGCCTCGATGGCGATCCCCACCTTCTGCGACACGTCCACGATGGGCTGTATGTCGGCGCGCACGGTGCGGGCGGCGCAGTTGGGCTCAATGCGCAGGCGGTTGGTGACGATCTCGCGGGCCAGCGCTTCTACGTCCCGCACGGCGCGCGGCCCCGCCCCCGGCAGCCCGATGTCGGCGGAAGCAATGCCCAGCTCGGCCATCAGGTGCAGGAGCTGGATCTTGTCTTCGATGCTCGGGTCGGTCACCGACGGCGACTGCAGCCCGTCGCGAAGCGTTTCGTCGTTCAGTTGAACGCCGCGCCGGGTACCCCAGTCGAACGACCCGTGCAGGGTGTTCCAGTCGTGGATCAACTCGCTCTGCTGCATGGCCGGGCGGTGGTGCGCGGGATTGATTGGCGCGGGTGGCCCGCGCATCGGAACGCGTAGAACGTAACGCACGCGCGGGCGGCGCGAAACGGGGCGAGGCGGACGGCCCGCGGTTTGACAGGAGGGGGCGTGTACGGCAGAATCCGCGCTCTCACGCTTCCCGCACCTGGACGGTTTTTTCTGCGCAACCTTACCCGTCACTCTGTGCTCTTTCCGCTGCGCGCGCGCGTGCACCACGCCGACGCCGACATCCTTCGCGAGCAGCTGCGGCTGGTGTCCATCCCCGCCCCGCCCTTCGGCGAGGCGGAACGCGCCGCGTGGGTGCTGGAGCGGTTCCGCGCCATCGGCCTGGCGGACGTACGGGCCGACGAGGCGGGGAACGTGGTGGGCACCTGGGCGGCGGACGGCGCGGACGGCGCCCCCGTCGTGGTGGCGGCGCACCTGGACACGGTGTTCCCCGCGGGCACGGAGGTTACGCCCCGGCACGAGGGAAAGCGGATCTACGCGCCGGGGATCACCGACAACTGCCGCGGGCTTGCGGGGATGCTGGCCATCGCCCGCGTGCTCGCGGAATCCGGCCCCGCGGCGCAGCGTCCCGTGGTCTTCGCGGCCAGCGTGGGCGAAGAGGGGATCGGCGATTTGCGCGGCGTGAAGCACCTCTTCCGCGAGGATTCGCCGCTGCGCCAGGCGGCGGCGTTCGTGGCGCTGGACGGGTCGGGGATGCGCAGGATCGTCCACCGGGCCATCGGCTCGCGGCGGCTGCGGGTGGAGGTCACCGGGCCGGGGGGGCACTCGTGGTCCGACCGGGGCGCGGCCAACCCCATCGTGGCGCTGGGCGCGGCGGCGGCGGAGATCGGCACCCTGGCCAGGCCGGAGCCGCAGCGATCGGCGCTGACGGTGGCGCGTATGGCGGGGGGGAGCAGCGTAAACGCCATCCCCGAGTCCGCGTGGATGGAGCTGGACATGCGCAGCGAGGTGGCGGATGCGCTCGCGCGGATGGAGGAGAGCGTGCGCGGCGTGCTGGCGCGCGCGGTGGACGAGGAAAACGGGTCGCGGCGAATGGGGACGGAGCCGCTGCGATTGAAGGTGACGGTGATCGGCGACCGGCCGTCGGGCGAGACGCCGGCCGGCCATCCCCTGGTCCGCGCCGCCATGGACATCACGGGCTCGCTGGGATCGCCGCCGGAGCTAGTAGGCTCGTCCACCGACGCCAACGTGCCGATGGCGCTGGGGATTCCCTCCATCGCCATGGGCGTGGGCGGCGACTCGGGCGGCATCCACACGCTGGACGAGTGGTACAGCAACGACGGCGGCGCGCTGGGGGTGGAGCGTGGGCTGCTGGTCGTTCTCGCGGCGGCGGGAGCGTGAAAAGAGGGTAACAACAGTAACGACGGTCGAAAAGGTAACTACGGGGCACCGCACGACGGCCCTCCCCCGCGCTTCGGGGAAGGGCCGCTCTCGTTTCGACCGCAGTTACCGCAGTTACCGCAGTTACCGTAGTTACCGTAGTTACCGTAGTTACCGTAGTTACCGTAGTTACCGTAGTTACCGTAGTTACCGTAGTTACCGTAGTTACCGTAGTTACCGTAGTTACCGTAATTACCCGATCGTCACCACGGAGTGGTCCCCCAGGTCCACCTGCCCGCGCACGCCGCTGACCTTTACGTTCGTGCCGATCAGCGAGTCGTGGAGGTCCGCGTTCTCGATCGTGGACTTTTCGCCGACGATGGTGTGGCGAAGCTTGCTGCCGCGGACCGTCGCGCCGGCGGCCAGCGTCACGTTCGGGCCGATCTCGCTCGCCTCCAGCGTCACGCCGTCCGCCACGTGCACTGGCTCGTGGATCGTCACGCCGTCGGGAACGGTGGACGGGGTGCGGCCGCGGGTGGTGCTCAGCACGTGCTGGTTGGTTTCCAGCAGCGTCTCGGGCTTCCCCGCGTCGTACCAGCCGTGCACGGGCTCCACCTTGAGCTTGGCGCCCTTATCCACCATGTACTGAAAGGCGTCCGTGAGGTAGTACTCGCCGCTGGGGCCCGGCTCGGCGTTCATCACGTGGCGGATCCCCTCGAACAGCAGCTTCCAGTCGCGGATGTAGTACAAGCCGATGTTGGCCAGCTTGCTCACCGGCGTGCTGGGCTTCTCGATGATCTCGCGCATGAAGCCGTTCTCGTCGGTCACCAGCACGCCGAAGCGCTGGTAGTCTTCCACCTCCATCGCCCAGATCACCCCCGCCACGTCCTCTGGCAGGCGCTTCACCAGTTCCAGGTCGGCGTCGAACAGCGTGTCGACGAAGATGATCAGCATCTCCTCCTGCACGAACGGCTCGGCCAGCGCAATGGCGTCGGCCGTGCCGCGCTGCTCCACCTGCTCCGTGTACACGGCGTTGAAGTCCGGGTACTCGGTAGACATGAACTCCTGCACCTTTTCCTTCAGGTGCCCGGTAATGAGCACCGCCTCGTTCACCCCCAGCTCGCGCAGGTCGTCGAGGATGTAGCTGAGCACGGGCTTGTCGCCCACCTTCAGCAGGGGCTTGGGTACCAGGTGGGTATGGGGGCGCAGGCGGGTTCCCTTCCCCGCCACAGGCATCACGACTTTCACTCGGGAACCTCCGCGTGGTGATAAACGATGGGACTTCAAGATCCGGGAGAGGGCGGGCCCCTCCCCCGGCCCCTCCCCCGGCAAACTGCGCCGGGAGAGGGGGGAACTTCGGTCGGGGTTCGACGGACGGTGGGTCATGCCGCGGCCGCCCCCTCTCCCGGCCTCTCCCCCGCAAACTGCGCGGGAGAGAGGAGAACTTCGCTTGGGGTGAGGCTGGCTGCCTCGCATGCCTCAGGAGCCCCCTCCCCCCGGCCCCCGCTTCGCAGGGGAGGGGGAGAACTGCTCAACCCGGGGCGTGCAGCGATGATGAACCCGCGCCGCGACAAGCCAGTCCACGAAGGTGGACTTCGTGTGGTTGTTGCAGCGAATTCATTCGCCCGTGCGGACCTGCCTGTCCGCACCCCGACCTGACCCTCCCGCGAACGGTGCGCGCTCGGGCACGATCCATACCGCGGCACCTGCCCGCGCCGGCCGCGCGCGTTAGATTCGGGCCCGCGAACAACGCCGGCGTGCCAGTGGCCGAAAACGTGCCCGATGAATCCGTTCCACCTCGGACACCCGTACTTCCCCGCGGCGCCCGGCCGCACCCCATCGTGAGCCTCTGGACCGCCCTGACCCGCAACCGCGCCCACACGCGCGCCGACCACCCCGACCCGCGTCTGCAAGGCCGCGCCTACGCCGTTCCCTTCGCCACCGTCTGGACGGCCGCGCTGGAGACCGCCACTTCGCAGACCCGGTGGACCGTCACCGAGAGTGACCCGAGGGCGGGGGAAATCGTCGCTGAATCGCGCACCCTGTTGTGGCGGTTCACGGACGACGTGCGCATTCGCGTGTCGCTGGACGCCGACGGAAACACCCGCGTGGACGTCGAATCGGCCTCGCGCAAGGGAAGCGCCGACCTGGGCACCAACGCCCGGCGGATTGCCCGCTTCTTGCACGCGCTCGACCGCCACCTTTTCGGGCACCAACGCACAACCCGTTAGCCAACAAGCGTTTTAGATGCCAGCATCGGATGTCAGGAAGGTTTCGGAACTCGCCGGCGAGCGCATCCCCGTGCTCCCCATCCGCAGCACGGTGGTGTATCCGTCGGGCGCCACGGCACTGCAGATCGGCTTCGCGCCCAACGTCGAGGCGCTGAACGCGCACCCCGAGCCGGAACTGATCGTCGCCATCGCCAGCACCCTCGACGATGGGCACGACATCCCGCCCCGCTCGCTGGAAAAGGTGGCGACCGCCGTCCGCGTGCTCGACCGGCTGAACCTGCCCGGCGGTACCATCCAGACCACACTGCAGGGCCTCAGGCGCATTCACCTGGACGACGTGCGCTTCGAGGACGGCTTCTACACGGCCCGCGTGCGCCCGGTGGAAGAGGTGCCGCTCTCGCCCCAGGAGGCAGAGCCGGTGGTGGAGCGCATCCTGGCCACCGTCGCCGGGCTGGCCGCCAAGGTAGACCGGGTGCCCGACGAAGTGCCGCGCATCCTGCGCATGAACCTGGGCGACCCCGGCCGCTTCGCCGACCTGGCCGCCACCCTGTGCAACCTGCGGCTTCCGGACCGCGACGCCGTCCTGCAGGAGCTGGACGTGGCCCGACGGCTGGCGCTGGTGCTCCGCAGCGTGGAGCAGGCGTGGGACCGCGCGCGCGAGGTGGAGACGGCGGTGGCGGCCGGCGAGGCGGCCGCGGAGGGGGAAGAGCAGCCGCGCTCCACCCGCGACCGCACCGCCGACATCCGCAAGCGCATCCAGGCGCTGCAGGCCGAGCTGGGCGAGGTGGACCCGCTGGAGCGCGAGGCCGACGAGATGCTGCGCCGGCTGGAGATGGCGCGCCTTCCCTCGCGCCCCGCCGCCGTCGCCCGGCGCGAGGCCGAGCGGTTGCGGTCCACCAGCACCACGGCGCAGGAGGCCGCGGAGATCCGCGCCTACCTCGAGGCGCTGATCTCCATTCCCTGGAACAAGCGGGCGGGGGACGGGCGCATCGACCTGGCGGCCGTGGAAGCTGCGTTCGCCCAGGAGCACCTGGGGATGGACGAGGGAAAGCAGCGCCTGCTCGAGGTGCTGGCCGTCGCCGCGCTGCGAGGCGACCTGCGCGGCCCCATCCCCTGCATCGTCGGCCCACCAGGGGTGGGAAAGCGCACGCTGGCCATGGCCATCGGCCGGGCGCTGGAGCGCCCCGTGGTGCGGCTGGAGCTGGGCGGCCGCGGCGCGGCGCAGCTGTTCGGAACGCGGCGTACCCGGGCGGGCGCGCAGATCGGCAAGGTCATGCAGCTGATCGCCGACGCGGGGGTCAAGAACCCCGTGTTCCTGCTGGAGGAGCTGGACGAGATCGGCCTGGGGAACGTGGAGGGCGATCCCGTGGAGGCAATGGAGGAGATGCTGGACAACGACAACCGCGACGCCTTTTCCGACCTGTACCTGGACGTGCCCTTCGATCTCTCGGAGGCGTTCTTCATCGGCTCGGCGGGCGACTACTACCGCATTCCCCGCGGCCTGCGCGACCACTTCATCGAGATCCGCATCGCCGGCTACACGCCCGAGGAAAAAATCGCCATCGCCCGTGACTGGCTGCTCCCTCGCATCGTCGAGGAACACGGGCTCAAGACGGGCGAGGTGGAGATCGCCGACGAAACGCTGCTCTTCCTGACCCGCGGGTACGCGCGCGACGCAGGCGTCGGCAACCTGCGCCGGTCGCTGGCGGCCATCCTTCGCTTCATCGCCCGCCAGAAGGCCGACGGCGAGGCCACGCACTGGACGGTGACGCGCGAGACGATCGAGGCGGTGCTCGGGTTTCCACGCTGGGCCACCACCCCGGCGGAGATCCGCCCGGAGGTGGGCGTGGTCACCGGCCTGGCGTGGACGGCCTCGGGGGGCGAGCTGATGTTCATCGAGGCGCTCAAGATGCCCGGCACGGGGCGCCTGGTGATCACCGGCCTCCTGGGCGACGTGATGCGCGAGTCGGTGAACGCGGCCTTCAGCTACGTGCGCTCGCGGGCGGAGGAGCTGGGCATTCCGCGCGACACCTTCAGCGAGTACGACATCCACGTGCACTTTCCCGTGGGCGCCACCCCCAAGGACGGCCCCAGCGCGGGCGCGGCGGTCACGCTGGCGCTGGCCTCGTCCCTGTCCGACCGTCCCGTGCGGCACGACCAGGCCATGACGGGCGAAGTGACCCTGCGGGGCAAGATCCTGGAGATCGGCGGCGTCAAGGAAAAGGTGCTGGCGGCGTATCGGGCGGGGATTACCGAGGTGATCCTTCCCGCGGGGAACGAGCGCGACCTGCGCGACGTTCCGCCCGACGTGAGGGACCGGATGACGTTCCACAAGGTGGAGCGGATGGACCAGGTGTTCGACCTGGCGCTGCTGGGCGAGCCGCGACGCGGCCCCCGCGTGGAGGTGGAGGGCGATGCCCCACACGCTTCCCGCCTTCCCGAGCGCCAGGGGGCGCGCGACGCGGACCGGTAGGGCGGGACTCGATCCGCCACGAAAAAGCGAGGGGGCGGGCCCGTGCGGACCCGCTCCCTCGCCCGTGTTCAGGGCATTGAACGGATCAGGAGCCCGAGCCCAGGGTTCCGCCACCGCGGTTGGTGGTGTCGGCCGGGGCCGTGGGCGGCGGGGGGGCGTCGTCCATGGAGGCGGCTTCCGGGTGTGCGGCGGGGGCGGTGGGGGCGGCGTCACCGCATGCGGCGGTGGCGAGCAGCAGGGCGGCGAGAAGGGTTCCGCGGATCATGATGGCTCCCATAACAGGGGGTTCGCGCCGGCCCGGCCCCCGCATTCGCACGGGTCGGGGATGTCGACGCGCCCCTACTCTATCGCGCCGCCCGCACACGTCCCGCACGCATCTCGCACGGGCGTTGACGCGATCCGCACGAACCCCGCACGCGGCCCGCACAAGCAATCTCGTCAGCGTTCAGTAGCGTTCCTAAGGGGCCAGCGGCGTGAAAAACACAGGAATCGTCTGGACATGTTCATTGCGCCCGGGCGTGCTAAAGAGGATAATTTCCGTATTCTTGGGGATCATGGCAGGCTCTTCTTCTACCTCGTAGCCGGTGTTCCTGATCACCTTAGGTCACCCCGTTCTGCACGACGCCGACGGATCACCCGTTTGCGGGCTGCGTCGAAAGGACCTCGCGCTGCTGATCTTCCTGTGCGTTGAAGGCGCGGGGGTGCACTCGCGTTCGCGGCTGGCGTCGCTGCTGTGGGGCGAAAGTCCCGAGGAGCGCGCGCGCCACTCGCTGACCCAGGCGCTGGGCCGGCTGGGCCGGGTGCTGCCCCCGGGCCTGCTGGCGACGGACAAGGAAAGCGTGAGGTGGCCGGGCGGCCTGGCGTCCGACGCCAACCTGCTGCTGGGCGCGTCGCGCGGCGAGCCGTGGAGCGAGGCGCAGTGGCTGTACGCGGGGCACTTCCTGGAGGGGTTCGACGCGGGGCGCGGGGCGGGCGACTTCGCCGACTGGGCGGACCGGCGCCGCGTGGAGCTGCGCAACACCGCGCTGCGGCTGCTGGAGGCCGAGGGCGTGGCCGCCGAGGCGGAGGACGCGTGGGAGCGCGCGCTGCGGCTGGGCGAGCGGGCCGTGGAGATCGATCCCTTCTGGGAGGGCGGCCACCGCCGCATCCTGAGGGCCCTGGCCGCGCGCGGCGAGCGCAACCGGGCGCTCCGGCACTACCAGGCGTTCGAGGCGTGGCTGAGGGAGGAGGTGGGCGCCCGGCCCGACCCAGACACCCGCGCCCTGGCGGACCGCCTGCGCCTTCCCGACCCGCCGCCCGACGCCCCCGCACCACCGCCGCGCCCGGCGGAGGCCAGCGTCCCGGCCGTGGTCTACGAGGCGGCGATCCCTGGCGAGGCACCGGTGCCCGTGACGCCGTCCGCGGAGCCCGGGACCGATCCGGCGCCCCCGGCGGACCCGCGCCCGGCGCCTGCCCCCGCCCGCAGGACCGCGCTCGCGATCGTGGCCATCGTTCTCGCGCTGCTGGTGCTGGTCTGGATGGTCGCCTCGGCGCTGGCGGGGTCTCCGCACGAAGACGGGGCCGGCGGAAGGCATTCCGCCGGCCCCGTGGGCTCCCCTTCCCTGCTCCACGCGCTAGGGAGAGACGTCCCCGGCTTCGTCCTCGTCGTCGGCGAACCGCGCGTCGCGGCGGCGGAAGCGGTCGGTGACCACCACCAGCATCCCCGCGCCCAGCAGGGCGATGGCCACCAGCGCCACCGGCTTGCGGTCCAGCACGATGGAGAGCAGCAGCACGGCCGCGCCGGCGAAGAACAGGCGCACCTTCCAGTGCAGCAGCGGGTCGGGCCCACCACGCCGCACCCGGTCCACCATCAGGCGCGCTCCAGGAACCGGGCGACGCCCGCCTTCATGTCGTCCGTCATCCGCGCGACCACGTTCACGTCGGCGCCGGCGTGGATGGCGGCGTCGAAGCCCATCCCGTCGCTGTGGTACAGCAGGCGCTTGGAAAGCTGGACGGCGGAGGGGCTGCGCGCGGCCAGGTCGATCAGCAGTGCGTCGCGCTCGCGGTCGAACTCGGCGTCGGGCCACGCGTGGTTGATCAGCCCCATCCGCTCCGCCTCGGCGGCGGCGATGGGCTGGCCGCGTACGATCAGCTCGAACGCGCGCTTTTCCGAGACGTTGCGGCGCAGGATGGCCATCACCATGGCGGGAACGAAGCCGATTCTCACCTCGGGATATCCGAACTGCGCCGTCTCTGCGGCGACCACGAGGTCGCACGCGGTCGCCAGCCCGCATCCCCCAGCCAGCGCCCGCCCGCGGACGCAGGCGACGACCGGCTTCTTCATCTTGCGCGGAAGCAGGAACAGCTCGGCCAGCTCCTCGACGTCATCCAGGTTCTCCATCACCGACGCCTCGGCGATCCTGCGAAGGGCCGAAAGGTCGGCGCCGGAGCAGAAGTCCTTCCCCGCCCCCTGGATCGCGACCACCCGCACTTCGCCGTCCGCATCCGCGGCGCGCAGGGCGGCCTTGAGGTCCGCCACCAGCCGCGCGTCGAGGGCGTTGCGCTTGTCGGGGCGGTTGAGCGTCAGCCGGCAGACCCCGCCCGCGACCTCGGCGAGCAGGGCGTCGGTGGACGGGATCACGCCGCGGCCCCGGCCAGCCGGGCGATGTCGTCGTCCACGTCCACTTCCATGCGCAGGATGGCCGTGGAGTACACCTTGCCCTGCGCGTCGGTCTTGAGCGACACCGTGCCGCCGCCGCCCAGCGCGTTGTGGAGGAGGAAGTTGAGCGCCTCCAGGTTGGGCAGCTCGAACCGCTCCACGGCGCCGTGCACCATCCCCTGGAAGTGCTGCTTCACGCGGTCGACGGTAAGGTGTTCCACCAGGACGGGGTAGAACTCCGGCTTGAGGGCGATGACGCCCACGTTGGCGGTGTCGCCCTTGTCTCCGGAGCGGGCGTGGGCCAGGTGAAGAAGCTGGATGCGCGGCATGGGCCTGAGTAGAGGGTCAGTCGGTCGGTGTCTTGGCGCGCGAAAAGAGCAGCATGATGCCCAGCGCGATCGCTACGATCACGAGGAATCCGGCAAAGTACAGCTGCCCCATGAACCCGAAGATCAGGGCGACCAGCACGGCCGCGACGATCAGCACCACCTTGAACACGGAAGCGCCCCTGTTGTCCATTCTCACACGCTCCATCCGGGGAAATCGACTGGGTCGCCCGCGGGATTGCAAGGGGCACGCCGGGAACGGGGTCACTACGGTCACCACGGGTCACCACGGGTCACCACGGATCACCACGGGTCACCACGGGTCACCACGGTAGGGACGGTAACAACGGTCACGACAGGAATGCGTGCGGCGGGCTGCCCCTCGCGTCAGCTGGTACCGTAGTGCCGTAGTTACTGTTCCTACCGTCGTTACCTCAGTTACGAGTGGTAGTTCGGCGCCTCTCGCGTGATCGTCACGTCGTGCGGATGGCTTTCGCGCAGCCCCGCGCCCGTGATGCGCATGAAGGACGGGCCCGTGCGCAGCGTCTCGATGTCGGGGCAGCCCAGGTAGCCCATCCCGCTGCGCAGGCCGCCGACCATCTGGTAGATGGTGTCCGACGCGGGGCCCTTGTACGGCACGCGCCCCTCGATACCCTCCGGGACGAACTTGCGCGCGTCGGACGAGTCCTGGAAGTAGCGGTCGGCCGAGCCCTCGCTCATGGCGCCCAGCGAGCCCATCCCGCGGACGATCTTGAAGCGCCTGCCCTCCAGCAGGAATGATTCGCCGGGGCTCTCCTCCGTTCCCGCCAGCATGGAGCCCATCATCACCGCGTGTGCCCCGGCCGCCAGCGCCTTGACGATGTCGCCGGAGTACTTGATGCCGCCATCCGCGATCACCGGCACCCGGCCGGCGGCGCCCTCCACCGCGTCCATCACCGCCGTCAGCTGCGGAACGCCCACACCCGCCACGACACGGGTGGTGCAGATGGAGCCCGGGCCCACGCCCACCTTCACCGCATCCACTCCGCGCTCCACCAGCGCCGCGGCGCCCTCGCGAGTCGCCACGTTGCCACCGATCAGCTGCGCGTCGGGAAAGGCCTGCCGGATGCGCGCCACCGCGTCCAGCACGCCCTCGGAATGGCCGTGCGCTGTGTCGACGATCAGCACGTCCACCCCCGCCTGCACCAGCGCCCCCGCGCGGTCCACGTCGCGAAGGCTGGCGCCGATGGCCGCGCCCACACGCAGCCGGCCCCGCTCGTCCTTGCACGCGTTGGGAAACTGCGCGCGCTTGCGGATGTCCTTCACCGTGATCAGCCCGCGCAGCACGCCGTCCGCATCGACGACGGGCAGCTTTTCGATGCGGTGCTTGTGAAGGATCTGCACCGCCTCTTCCAGCGACGTGCCCACGGGAGCCGTCACCAGCCCCTCGCGCGTCATCACCTCGTGGATGGGGCGCGTGCGATCCGACTCGAACTGCAGGTCGCGGTTGGTGATGATGCCCACCAGCCGCCCGTCGGCGCCCACCACGGGAATGCCGCTGACGGAAAACTTCTCCATCAGCCGCATCAGGTCCGTCAGCGTCTCGTCGGGGCCGATGGTGACCGGGTTCTGGATCATCCCGCTCTCGGAACGCTTCACCCGGTCCACCTCCTCGGCCTGGCGGTCGATGGACATGTTCTTGTGGATGATGCCGATGCCGCCCTCACGCGCCACCGTGATGGCCATGCGGCTTTCGGTCACCGTGTCCATGGCCGCCGACATCAGCGGGATGGCCAGGTCGATCTTGTTCGTCAGGCGGGTGGCGACGCTGGTCTGCGCGGGGAGCACGGCCGAGCGGCGCGGCACCAGCAGCACGTCGTCGAAGGTCAGCCCCTCGCCCACGAAGCGGGGCGCGGGCGCATCCGGTCGGTTCATCGGTCCTCCACAATGCGGCGCGCCCGCCGGGCCTCGGCTCCGCGATGGCGGAGGAGGACGGCGGGCGTTTGGGTTGTCTCTGCGGCGTTTCGTCTTTCCATGGCGGAAGTTAGGGCCTTCCGCGCACCCCTGTCAACGCCCCTCACGGCTTCTGTCCGGCGCCTCCACATCATCACCCTTGATATGCCTAATCCCATTAGTTATACTCGTCTGCACGTCTAATCTAGTTAGGCATACAAGTCCACCGCGGATGGAGAACACGTGGCACGCAAGGTCGGGCTCACCATCGAGGACGTCACCCGCGCTGCGGTGGAAATCGCCGACGCGCAGGGGCTCGCCGCCGTGACGATCGGCTCGGTGGCCGCGCGGCTGGGCATCCGCTCCCCTTCCCTGTACGCGCACGTCGCGGGGTTGGACGAGGTCCGCCGCCTGGTCGCCCTCCACGCCGCGGGGGCGATGGCGGCGGCGCTCCGCGAGGCGACCGGGGAGCGGGCCGGCCTCGAAGCCGTACGTGAGCTGGCCTTCGCCTACCGCCGCTTCGCCGAGGGGTACCCCGGACGATACGCGGCGGCCCAGCGGGCGGTACGTCCCGGCGAGGACGACGAGCTGTACCGGGCCCTGGCCGCGGCGGCGATGCCCGCGATCGAGGCACTGGCCCAGGCGGGGGTCGGTGCCGGCGATCTGGTGCACCTGGCGCGGGCACTGCGCGCCGCGCTGCACGGGTTCGTGGCGCTGGAGCAGGCCGGCGGCTTCGGCATGCCGGAATCGGTGGACGAGAGTTTTGCCCGGCTGGTGGAAGTGCTCCTGGCCGGCGTGCGCGCAGCCGTTCCCACCTGATCGATTCCCTCTGACCCTGGAAATGGAGAGAACGTCCCGTGATCCTTGGACATTACGCCGTAGCCCTGGCCGCCAAGCGCGCAGCCCCCGACACGTCGCTGGGCACGCTGGTGCTGGCGGCGCAGTGGCTGGACCACATCTGGCCGGTCTTCCTGCTGCTGGGATGGGAGCAGGTGAGGATCGCGCCCGGACACACGGCGGCGAATCCGCTGGAGTTCGTGCACTACCCCATCTCGCACAGCCTGCTGGCCGTCGCGGGATGGGCGCTGCTGCTCGGTGCCGTCTACTTCGCCGCCCGGCGAAACCGTGCCGCGGCGTGGGTGGTGGGTGCCGCCGTGGTGAGCCACTGGTTCCTGGACGTGCCCATGCACACGCCCGACCTGCCGCTGTGGCCCGGCGCGTCGCCCCGGGTGGGCGGGGGATTGTGGAACTGGATCCCGGCAACCATCGCCGTCGAAGTCGGCCTGTTCGCCGCCGGAGTGGTCATCTACCTGCGGACCACGCGGGCGGTGGACCGGATCGGCAGCTGGGGATTGGGCGTGATGGCGGCGCTGCTGGGCCTGATCTTCCTGGGAGGGTTCGTCAGCCCGCCGCCCGCGGACGTGACGTCGCTCGCGTTCGGCGCGCTGGGGCTGTGGCTGTTCGTGGGCCTCGGCTACTGGGTGGATCGCCACCGCGTGGTCCGCGCCTCGGACGAAGTGCCCGCAACGAGCCACGCCGCCCTGGCGTAGTGCGTCCGCGCGACGTGAGAAAGCCCGCTCCCCATTGAGGAGAGCGGGCTTTTCCCGTTCCAGCCGGACTACCGCGCGCCGATCAGGTTGCGCAGGGCCCCGGGAAGCGCCGCGCCGGCCCGGTCCAGCACCGACATGGCCTGCTCCAGCGTTTCCATGTCGCCGTGCCAATGGTCAAGCAGCACCTCGCTTCCCGCGTTGCTCAGCAGGCGCCCCAGCGCCACGCCGAGGACGACGACATCATCCACCTGGCCCACGAACGGTGCGGCGAAGTCGGGGATGGCGTCTTCGGGAACGAAGAAGTAGGCGATGGCCACGCCCACCAGCGCCTTGTCGACCATCGACACGCGGCGATCGCGGGCCAGGCCCATCAGCAGCCGAAGGAAGCTGGGCAGCTCGCGGACGACGGAGAGCGCCACCTGCGCCGGGTCTCCCCCGCTCCCGCCCGTGCGCGTGGAGCGGGCAGCCGCAAGCCGCACCGGAGGCTCGTCGGCCCCGTCGGCTTCCAGCGAGAAGCGAGAGCGCCTGCGGGGGCCGATCAGGTCCTCGTCGCCCTCCGCCGGCTCCCACGGCCCGCCGGAGGCCGCCGCGCCGCCGGATTCCGCACCGCCGCCTTCGGAGCGGTGGACGCCTCCGCCGCGGCGCGGGCCCACCAGGTCGTCGTCGTGCTCGCCGCCGTGCGGCTGGGGATCGTCGTCGCTGTGCTGCACGTGCCCTCCAGGATGGGGTAAGGCGATCTGCTTACGGGGTCCGCGGCGGACCCGGGTCGCCGTCCGGCTGCCGCACTGGCTCGGGCTCGGCCGGGCCGCCGTTCTGCGCGGGCGGCGGCGCGCTCACCTCGTTCCACATCGTCCGGCCCGCCTCGGTGATGCCCGACACCATCCGCCCCGCCGTGTCGAACCATCCTCCGCCCTGCGCGGGCGCCGGGCCGGGCGCCGCGGACGTGGGATGCGCGGCAGGCGGAAGGGCGGAGGGCGGCGGCGGCTCCGGCGCGGGGGTCACCAGGTTCTCCACCTCGCGAACGACGGAGCGGCCCGCGTCGGTGATCCCCGACACCACCTTGCCCGCCGTCCCCACCACGCTCAGCGCGCCGCGGATGGTGCCGAAGGCCAGCCCCTGCTGCCGCATCTTGTCTTCCAGCACCTCGCCGAAGCGCTGGATGCCGCCGGGCTGCCGCACGGACCGGTTGTACTTGGACGACATGAACTCGATGTAGTCCAGCGCCTGGTACAGCTGCGCTTCGGGAAGCGCCTCCAGGTGCCGCATCACGCGGTCGCGCAGAACGTCGTGCATCACGGACATGGCGGTTGCCCTTCAGTTGAACGGACCGGAGACGCGCATCGGTCGTGCCGCGCCGCAGTCCGGTGGGTGTCGGAGGCCGATCCACACAGGTACGCGCCCGTGCCCGCCGGGGTTTCGGATCAAGGAATCTGTTCCGCCGCGCGGCTCCCGGCAATGACGCGAGGTTTGCGGGCGCGTACGGGCCGGGATTACCTTTGGGCATCATGGCGCACACTCCGCGCCGCACGCACCGACCGACCGACGCGCTCTGACGATGCCCCGATATCCCCTGAGAAAGCTGGAGCCCGCGGCGGATGCCACGGCGCTGTACGCGGAGTGGCTGGAGGAGATCCGCATGGCGCTGGAGCGCGGCGACGACCGCTGGGAATTGTGCCGCCGCACGCTGACGGCGCTCTTCTATCCCGGCATGCTGGACCGCGACCACACCACGCTTCCGCTGGCCGTGCGGGCGGGGCTGGCGCAGATGGACGCGCGCAACGTGACGCTGGAGCCGGAATACTACGCCGAGATCGACGACGAGGCGTTCCAGGCGCGCAAACCGCTGCTGTGGATGTGGCAGATGTTCGACCGCAGCCCGCTCGGCGGCAACGTGCACCTGGGCGTGCAGTTCCGGCGGACGCTGGCGCCGTTCATCTTCAGGCGCGTGGGCCGCAACTTCAAGTGCTTCCACAACGTGGAGTTCAGCTACGGGTACAACCTGGAGGTGGGCGACGACGTGGTGGTGCACCGCAACGTGCTGCTGGACGACCGCGGCGGCATCGTGCTGGGCGACCGCGTGTCCATCAGCGACTTCGCCAACATCTACTCGCACACGCACTCCATCGTCGACCAGGCGGACGTCAGCAACCTGAAGACGGTGATCGCCGACGACGTGCGGATCACCTATCACGCCACCGTGCTGGCGGGCACGCACGTCGGCACGAACGCCATGGTTGGCGCGATGGCCGTGGCGACGAAGAACGTGCGGCCGTACCACGTGAACGTGGGCATTCCGGCCAAGTCGGTACGCGTAAAGCCCAACGCCCCGCCCGAGGTGTACAAGGTCACCCTGCGCGAGGACGCTCCGGCAGCGGGGACCGGCGCAGGAGAGGGCTGAGACTGGCGGTTCCCAGGGACCGATCGCCACGCACGGGATGTCATCCCGATGGAGCGGCCACGGTTGACCTGCCCGCACGCCGGAGCGAACAGCGACTGAGGGATCCGCCACACACCACGGTCGCGCCACATTGAGGCGGAAGCACGAAAGCAAGCCAGTCCACGAAGGTGGACTTCGTGTGGTTGTTGCAGCGAATTCATTCGCCCGGGCGGGCGGGGCGGTCGCTCCCCAAAGGGCAGGTCGGAGCGCTTCGGAAAGGGCCGTGCGGGCCCCGGCTGCCCTCTCCCCCCGGCCCCCTCTCCCGCAAGCGGGAGAGGGGGAGAACTGCACCACCTTCCGGGCGCGCGCCGGGCTTCGACCCACGCCCAGGCAGGCCAGTCTGCGAAGGCAGACTTCGTGTAGTCGTTGCAGCGAATTCATTCGCCCGTGGCAGGCCGGGCGGCGCACTCCGGGCCAAAGTTCCGCGCGGCAGCCCACGCGCCAGAGCCTGAAGTGTACCCCCTCTCCCACGCTGTTTGTGGGAGAGGGTGGACGAGCCTAGGCGAGGACGGGTGAGGGCCCCCGCGGAGCCGAGGCAAATGCTTCCGTGACCGCTGCCGCGCCCGGGTTAGTACGTGGCCGCGGCTAGATCCTTCGGCCCGCATCGATTGTCGTACGGGCGAGGACAGTGCGCCTGGGCCTCAGGATGACAGGCTGCCCGCGTGGACGCTGGTTCCGGCGGGTCTGGCCTGGGCGTCAGGACGACAGATTGCCCGCGTGGCGGACCGTTGGGGTGTGCCGTGGCCTCACGATGACAAAATAGAAACCGAGCAGCAGATGACCGATCGATTGAATGAGGCCGCGGCGGGGACCGTGCCGGTGGAAACCACCGACCCGGTGAACGCGCGCATCCTCGCCGTTTCGGAAGACCGCATCCAGGGCTTCCAGGCCCAGCCGTTCCACGAGATCAGCCGGCTCTCCGGCGTGGACCTGGAGACCGTGATCGAGCGCGTGCGCGCCATGCTGACCGCGGGCGTCATCCGGCGCGTCCGCCAGACCATGCTGGCCACCAACCTGGCCCCCGGCGCGCTGGTGGCGTGGAACGTCTCGCCCGAAAAGCTGGACGCAGCCTTCAACTACATGTTCCAGCAGGACCCGTTCAGCGGCCACGTGGTCGTCCGCTCCACCGATGCCGAAACCACCGGCAGCAAATACCGCCTGTGGACCACGCTCAAGGTGCCCCAGGGCTTCTCGCTTCAGAAGCACGCCGAGTACCTCCGCCAAAAGGTGGGCGCCGAAGCGTACAAGCTGCTTCCGGCCAGGGCGCTCTTCACCCTGGGCGTAGGCCACGTCCGCCGCCGCGGCATGGAGCCCGGCGCGCGCAGCGACGAGCCCGGCGCCGTGCAGAATACGGCCATGGTGGAGCTTTCGGAGCTGGAGTGGCAGGTGCTGGGGCCGCTGAAGCGCGAGTTCGCCGTCGACGAGATCTCGGCCGATCCGTGGGCCCCGCGCGCCGCGGAGGCCGGGGTGCCGCTGGAGACGTTCCTGGAGGTCGCCCGCGGGCTGAACGAGCGCGGCGTGGTCGGCCGGTTCAGTACGTTCCTGGAGCACGTGAAACCCTCCGCCGCGGGAACGCGGGTGACGCGGTACAACGCCCTGTTCCACTGGAAGGTGCCGCCGGGGCGCGAGATGGACGCCGGACGCGAGGTGGGCCGGCACTACGTGATGACCCACGCCTACTGGCGCGAGGGCGGCCCCGATTTCGGCGACGTGAACGTGATGGGCGTGGCGCACGGGACGGAAAAAGAGCTGGTGCTCGCCCACAAGGCCGCCATCGACCGGCACCTGGAAGAAGCGGGCATCCCGCTGGGCTACACCAACGTCTTCTGGGGCGGACGCAGCGAGATCAAGCCCTCCGAAATCCTTCCCTCCGTCTACCGCGAGTGGTGCGTGCGGGAGGGAATCGATCCGGCGGAAATGCGCGGAGGCTGAACCACCTGGTACGAGGTGCGGAGTACGGCGGTACCAGCGGGTGAACGCGGCCCGGGAGACGTTTCCCGGGCCGCGTTTTTCCGTATATCGGATTTCTTGGACGCGCGCGCTGGTGCATGTTGATGGGGATTCCTGTTACACAACGGAGTAAATCGAATGGCGAAAAGCGAGCGTACAGGCGCGATTTTGCACCCGGGGCTTGCGTTTTTCCATTGGGCGCAACATTCTTCTGCCATGTCCCAAGCATTGAACGACAAACAGGTCGATCTTCTTCGCTACCTGCACCGACAGGCCAGCCCCGTTTCAACGGCGGACCTGGACGGACGCATCGTGCGCGCGCTCAAGTCGCGCGACTGCATCGAAGAGCACAACGGCCGCGTGATGGTCACGGAAAGCGGGCGCGCCGTCCTCGAGGGCGGCGCCGTTCCGCGGAAGCGGCAGCGCCGGATCCGGGCCGAGCAGGGCGCCAGCCACGCACGCGCCAAGGCCATCCGCCGCGCCATCGAGCTGCTGGAGATGGCGCTGCCCAAGGAAGCCGAGGTGGCCGTCGGCAACATGTTCGCGTACGCGGACGACGTGGTGGACGGCTTCCGGAAATACGCACGGGCGCTAGAAAAGAAGAAATCGGAGCGGGCGGCGGCGGAATGAAAGGAAGGCGGGACGAGCGGCTGCTCGTCCCGCCTCTTCTTTTTCCGACACCGACGTGCAATGTGGCGCCGTGACATTGATTCGGCCCCGTGCTACTCCGCGTCCTGCGTCCACTCCGTCAGCCGGTGAAGCAGCCGGTCGATGCGGTCGCGCAGGTCCAGGTCGTCCACGTGCGCGGCGGCCGCGCGAAGGTACGACACCAGCAGCCCGATTTCGCCCTGCGCCAGCTCGCGCGCGAACAGAAGCGGGTTGAGGCCCATGTCGAGCGCGGCCGTCTCCACGGCCTGCACGGCGAGCTCGGCCAGCTCGCCGGTGGTGCCCCCGGCCAGTTCGGCCTCGTGAAGCGGCTGCGCCACCATCAGGGCTCGATTCCGGCGGCCGGCATGGCGTTGATCATCGCCGCGAAGCTGCCAGTAAGCAGTACCCGCCACTGCCCGTCCACCCGCCGCACGGGCGCCACCTGCACCTGGTCGATCTTGTTCCCCATCACTTCCATGCTCATGCGGTAGACCACGTGGGCGGTGTCGCCCTCCAGCACGTGGCCCAGCGCGTTCACGCGCGCGGCCGACAGGACCTCGCGCATCTCGCCCTGCCCCAGCACGGACCGCAGCATCCGCTCGTACAGCACCGCCGACTCCAGCGCGCGAAGCTCCGCGGTGTTCTGCACGCCGAACGTCTCGCGGAGGTGGGCCTGCGTTTCGTCCGCGGACACCCCGGTGGCGTCGGCGACGCCCACCATTGCCGTCTTCAGCTCGGTCAGCGCGGCGGGGTCCATCATCGCGGCGTTCGCGGCGAAGTCGCCGCTCTTGAACGTGTCGAAATAGCGCTGCACGACCGCCTCAGGCGTCTCCTGCGCCGCCAGTTCCATCGGCGCCAGCAGAAGCCCCGCCACGAGCAGAATCCATCGCATCCCTCTCATCCACATCTCCCGTAGCTCATTGGACCGCGGCAGCGCTTCCACCCGCGGAAGCACTGCCGTCCCTCGTACCCCGAACTTCCGTACTTTCGACTACCGGGAAGGACGCCGGAACTCCGCGCCCGGGCTCCACGCCGGCATCTCGCTGCCGTTGGCGATCTGCATGGCGTAGCTCAGCACCGCTTCGGAGAGCTGCACCGCGCCCGTGAGGTCGAAGTCGGCGCGGTACTCGTCGCAGGGCTGGTGATAGCAGCGCGCCGTGTACGCCTCCTGCTGCTGCGTTCCCCACCCCGCCGGCCGGCCCTCGTACTCCGTCCCCGCGGCGATGGAGATGGCGGGAATGCCCGCCTTGGCGAAGGAGAAGTGGTCGGAGCGGTAGAAGTAGCCGCGCTCCGGGTGCTCGTCTGGCGCGGTGCGCCATCCCTGCCCCGCCACGAAGCGTGCGAAGCCCGGCCCCAGTGTGCTCTTGTTCTCACCCAGCACGCGGAAGTCGGTGGAGCGGCCCAGCAGGTTGCCGCCGTCGACGTTCAGGTTGGCGACGATGCTGGCGAGGGGCACCGTAGGGTTGCGGGCGAAGAACTCCGAGCCCAGCAGCCCCGACTCTTCGGCCGTGACGAAGACGAACAGCAGCGACCGCTTGGGCGCGGGGCTCTGCGCGGCATAGCGGGCGATGGCCAGGATGTCGGCGACGCCCGACGCGTTGTCGAGCGAGCCGTTGTAGATGGAGTCGCCGTTCACCGCCGGGCCGATGCCCAGGTGGTCCCAGTGGGCGCTGAACGCCACGTGCTGGTCGCGCAGCTGGGCGTCGCTGCCGCGCACCACCCCCACGACGTTCTCCGATTCCAGGTGCTGCACAGTGTTGCGGAACGCCACGTCCATGGTGATGCCCGTCCGCACGGGGCGGAAGCTGCGCGACTCGGCGCGGCGGCGCAGGTCGGCCAGGTTCAGCCCGGCCTGCCGGAGCAGCCCGGTGGCGGCGCTGTCGGTGACCCATCCGCGGAAGGCCAGCGGCGCCGGCAGGTTGGGGTCGCGCGGCAGCATGCGCTGCTCCTTGGCCCACGAGCCCACCACGGTGTGCCAGGGGTAGCCCGCGGCTTCCGTGGTGTGCACGATCAGCATCCCCGCGGCGCCTTGCCGCTCGGCTTCCTCGAACTTGTACGTCCAGCGGCCGTAGTAGGTCATCGCGCGCCCGCCGAACAGCTCGGGCTCACCCGCGCTGGCGGGCGGATCGTTCACCAGCACCATCAGGATCTTGCCGCGCACGTCCACGCCCTGAAAGTCGTTCCAGCGGTACTCCGGCGCGGTGGAGCCGTATCCCACGAACACGATCTCGGCGTTGGCGGCGCTGTTCTCGGAAGCCGAGCCGCCCCAGACGACCACGTCCTCGGGGTAGCGCAGGGTGCCGCTCGCCTTGCCGCCGGCCGACACGCGGATGCTGCTGGGCACGGCGCCCACGATGTCGATGGGCACGCGCTGAAAGTAGCTGCCATTCACCCCCGGCTGCACGCCGCTTTCGCGCAGCTGGCTGGCGATGTACTCGGCGGTCAGGCGGCCGCCGCGGGTGGCGGGGGCGCGGCCCTCCAGCAGGTCCGACGACAGGAAGCGCAGGTGCCCGTCGATTTCGGCGGGAGTGATCCGCGGTGCCTGCGCGCTGGCGGCGGTGGCGGCCAGCAGCCCCAGCGCCGCGGCGGAGAACAGGGTGCGTCGTTGCATCGGATGGATCGGAGGTTCGATGGATTCCAGGCGCCGGACGGATCGTCCGCATCCGCCGTAACGTAATCGTCCCCCCGCGCGGCAACAATCGGACGAGCTGCCTCGGGCGAATGAATTCGCTGCAACAACCACACGAAGTCCGCCTTCGCGGACTGGCTTGCTCTCGTGTGAGGAGGACGCGTGTGGCGCGCCCGGGCTGTGTGGCGGATTCCTCATCGGATGCCATCGCGACCGTCGCGCGCCGTTCAGCCTGCGGCGTCCAGTCCCGCAAGGACGAGGTTCAGGATCCCGAGCGCGATGAGAACTCCACCGACGACAAGACTTCCATGAAATTCCTCCTGTCGATGCTGAGCCGCGAAATGATCGCCCCATGCTTTGCGAGAGCGCCTGTTGGCGGGGGCGGCCGGCTTGCCGTCGTCGCTGAGGATGACGGCGAGACCCACGGCCAAGGTGGCGAGTCCCCGCAGGAGGCTCTCCACCCCTTCGGACAACTCCCCAAAGGCGATCCAGAGCAACACGATGAGGATCACGACTGCGATGGCGCCGTTGCGGAGCCATGCAGACCGCTTTGTCGGCTGCTTCTGGCGATGCGCCCCCGCACGACCGGAATCGCCAGCTGCGGCCATCGGCCGTGGAGCCACACCGGTGCTCAGCGGGCGGTTCGGGCGGCCGCAGTGGATGCAGGCCGGAGCGGCGTCCGAGATCTGCTGATGGCAATCGCCGCAGGTGATGAGCGCCATGGCTGCTGTGTGGGAAGTGCGTGAGTGCGTGAGTCGTGAGTGCGGACCAGCAACGAGAGCGGCGGAGAGGCGCGTTGTCATCCCGATGGAGCGACCTCCCGAGACCTCTCCTCCACGACAAACTCCGCAGCGACTGAGGGATCCGCCACATAGCCTGCAGACGCACCGCAAACCGACGGTGGACGATTGCCTGTGCTCCTGCGTGTGTGCGAAGATGGTCGCGTGTGCACGCCTCCACAACCGGATGCCGCGCCGAGGCGGGGTCAGAGGCGCTACGACAAGTGTGTGGCGGATCCCTCAGTCGCTGCCATCATCGGTGCACGGGCAGGGTCGGCTTGGCCGCTCCATCGGGATGACATCCGCTGGCTACGTCGTGGTTCTACAGCGGTTTTCACTTCCGCACTCACGCACTTCCCCCGACGACGAGAGCCGCGAAGGTGCCTGTCAGCACCTCCGCGGCTCTAAACCTCACCGCAGCCGGGCTACTGCCGGCAGGGGGCGTTCGGGTCCGGGATGGGCTTGTCGACCACCAGCCGCGCGTTGCGGTTGGCGATTTCCAGCCCCACCGCGCCGATGAAGCTGCTGATGGCGGCCAGCTTGTCGTACGCGATGTACTGCGGCTCGTCCGTCAGCTGGTGGTAGTCCGAGTGGCCGCCCGTGGTGAAGAACGTCACCGGGATGCCGTGCTTGGCGTAGTTGGCATGGTCCGACCGGCAGTAGATGTTCTGCGGGTGGCCGTTGGCGTCCATCGAGTAGTCGAACGCAAAGCCGTGCCGGCCCGACGTGTTCACCGACTCCACCAGGTCGCCCAACTGCGTCGAAAGCCGGCGCGAGCCCACGAGCTGCAGGTAGCCGGGGCCGCCGCCCTCGGTGTCGCCCGCGGCGCCGCGGCCGATCATGTCGATGTTCAGCTGCGCCACGATGCTGTCGAGCGGTACCGTGGGGTGCGCGGCGAAGTGTTCCGAGCCCAGCAGCCCCAGCTCCTCGGCGTTGTGCCAGACGAACAGGATGGAGCGGCGCGGCTTGTGGCGCAGCGACACGAAGTGCTCGGCGATCTCCAGCACGCCCATGCTGCCGGAGCCGTCGTCATCCGCGCCGTTGTAGATGCTGTCCACCCGCGCCGGACGCCGGGCGCGCACGCTGTCGAGCGCGGCGCGGAACCGCGCCTTTTGCGGCGCCGAAAGCGTGTCGGCGTCGATCCCCGGCTGGTCCGCGCCCTCGGGGCGGAACAGGCGGTGAAGCACCTTCACGGAGTCGTGCTCCACCGCGTCGTGCTCGGTGCCCACGTGGTCCGGGTGCGCGCCGATGGCCACGTACTGCCCGCGCATGGCCGGGTCGCTCCCCGGCAGCACGGCGATCACGTTGCGCACGGGGTGCGGCGTCGGGCGCTCGAAGAAGGTGAACGCCCCGGTGACCGTCTTCCCCGCGGCGCCCACCTGCAGGCTGGCCAACGGAGCGCCCAGGATGCGCTCCGCCGCCGCGTTGCTGATGATCAGCCCCGCGGGAAGGCGCGCCGGGGCCTGCTCCGCGCCCTTCAGCTCGGTGCGCTCGTTGGAGAGGAACCCGCGCAGCCCCTGCCCGGTGAGGTCCAGCGTGGCGAACGCCACGCCCGCGGCGTCGGCGTACTGCGCGTACGTGCGGCCGGCGGCCCAGAACGCGAACGTCGGCTGGCCGTTCTGCCCCATGGGCGCGGCGAACACCACCAGCTTTCCGCGCGCCTGCTCGGGCGAGATCATCGTGCTCGGGTCTCCCACGCGGCCGCCGTACACGGCCTGCACGCCGCTGGCGCTGAACGCCGGGGCGAACTGCAGGATCTGTCCGTAGCGGGGAACGGCGAGAAAGTCGGTGCCCACCGCGTAGCTCTGCCCGTCCACTGTCAGCGTGGCGCCGGGGGCAAGGCCGCGCTGCACCATCGGCACGTCCTGGAAGTAGCCGCCGTTCTCCCCCGCGGGCTGCAGGCCCAGGCGGCGCAGCTCGGATGCGATGTAGGCGGTTCCCATCGCGTTGCCGCGCGTTCCCGCCTCGCGCCCCATCATGGAGTCGTCGGCGAAGACGTACAGGCGCGTGCGCAGGTCCTGGGCGGAGATGGCGCCGGCGGTGGGCCGCGGCGCGTGCGTCAGGGGTTCCTGCGCGTGCGCCGGATGCGCGGCGAGGGCGGCGGCCGCGCAGGCGAGCGCGGCAAGACGGGCGTTTCGGATCACGAAAACGGCTCCTGGATGGGAGATGGGATGGCCGGGACGCCGACGGGCGCCCCGGGATCGGTCGATGAACGGGTTCAGGTGCCCGTGGGCTGGGCGGGCGCGCCGGTGGGCACGCGGGAAAGCGCCTCGGTCTGGGTGGCCGCGCCGCGCAGAACGCGCAGCGCCGCCTGCAGCTGCGCGTCGCGGGCCACGCCGCGCCGGAACGCCGCCGCGTCGCCGAAGGCGTAGCCGGAGACGCGGTCCTCGATGACGCGGTCGATCAGCGCGGCGCCCGCGTTCCACGCCGGCAGGGGAACCTTCACCCCGCGCTTTTCCAGCCGGCGGTACAGGTCTGCCCGCCACTCGGGGGTGGCGCGGAAACCTTCACCCAGCCCCGGGGCGCGGTCTACGGCCATCTCCTGCACGGCCGCGTTGAACTCGCTCGCACGGGCGCCCAGCACCACGGCGAGCGCGCGCTCGGCACCGGACAGGGTGTCGGCATCCACGTGCAGGTCGGGGGTGATACCGCCGCCGCCGTACACCACGCGCCCCGCGTCGGAGCGGAAGACCGGCCGGTCGGCCACGGAGTCGGTGGGGATCTCCACCAGCCGCCCTTCCGGCGTCATGCGGCGCGGGCGCTGGATGGTGCGCCCGCTGGGCGTGTACCAGCGGCCGGTGGTGAGCTTGAGCGCCCAGCCGCCCTCCAGCCGGAAGATGTCCTGCACCAGCCCCTTGCCGAAGGTGGTCTCGCCGATGATCACCGCGCGGTCGTGGTCCTGCAGCGCGCCGGCCACGATCTCCGACGCCGACGCGGCGTTCTCGTCCGTCAGCACCACCAGCGGCGCATCCGGAACGACGGGCTCCGTGCGCGCGAGGACGTTCTCCGTGGGCGCGTTGCGGAACTCGGCGCGCAGGATGGACTGCCCCGGCTGCAGGAACAGGTCGCTGATGCGGATGGCCTGCTCCAGGCTGCCGCCACCGTTGCCGCGCAGGTCCAGCACGAACGCGTGGGCGCCGGACTTCCGCAGGCTCACCAGCGCGCGCAGCACCTCTTCGCCCGAGCTGTCATTGAAGCCCTCCAGCGGCACGTACCCGATCCCCGGCTCCAGCATCACCGCATAGGCGACGGAGGGATAGCGGATGCGCTCGCGGGTGAACTCGTGGTGGATGGTGCCCACACCCGGGCGATGGTAGTCCACGGCCACGGTGGTGCCCGGCTCGCCCAGCAGCCGCCGGGTGACCTGGTCCACCGGCTGTCCGGTGACGTTCTCGCCCGCCGCGCCGATCACCCGGTCGCCGGGCCGCACGCCGCCGCGCGCCGCGGGCGAGCCCTCGAACACGCGGGTGACCAGCGCCGTGTCGCGCACGGTGGTGATCTGCATGCCCACGCCACCGTACGAGTTCCGCAGCGTTTCGCGGGAGAACTGCGCCAGCTGCTCGGGCGAAAAGAGCTCCGCGTACGGATCGCCGATCTGCACCAGCAGCCCGCGCGCGGCCTTCTCGTACAGCTGCGCGTCGGAGATGGAGTCGATCCCGCGTGCCGACAGGGCCGAGATCACCTCGTGGAACACCTGCTCGCCGGGCCGGCCGCCCAGGGCCTGCAGCGCAAAGCCGCCCGCCAGTGCGGGAAGCAGCAGCGCGGCGGCAAGCGAGCGGCGAAGGGAACTGCGGCGCCGCTGGTCGGCGGCGGAAGCGCGGGGCATCCGGGTCTTCATCAAGGGCGATCAGGCATTCGGAAAACGGCGTCCCGCAGGTACACCGGACGTGGGTGGTTGATCCGGAGTTGCTGGTGGTTCACGGCTCGTCCCTGGAAGAACATCAGCCGGGGTTCATAGGGGCGGCGCGACGGCGGCGCCCCCCATCCCCAACCCTTCCCCCGCAAACTGCGCGGGGGAAGGGAGCCAGTGCCGTGCGTCGCGTGGGATCCGGCGCATCCGGCAGGCGACCCGCACGAGCCACAGTGCGTTTCGATCGAGCCCGGCGCAGTCCCCCGGCTGCCCTCACCCCCGGCCCCTCTCCCGCAAGCGGGAGAGGGGAGAATTCGCTCGCGATTCCGCCGGCCCGGCGCACCCGACTACGCTTGCAGTCCGCGAAGGCGGACTTCGGGCCGTCGTTGCCGCGACTTCAGTCGCCCCAGCCGGGCGAGGGTCAGCTCCGAAGCATCGGCGCGAGCGGATCCCGAGCCCCTTCCCTCGCGCGCCGGCAGTCCCTGCGCACCAACTTTGCCCCAGCGGAATCACCCTCGTGGACGACCCGCCGCACGATGAGCTTCTCCGCGGCCGCGGCTCCCTGCGCACCGCCCTCGTAGCGCACCGTCGAGACGGCGTCCGCCCCGCTGACGACGATCTGCACCTCGTGCGGCTGGACGGCTCCATCCAGCTCACCCGGCTCGGCGCGGAGCGCATGGGCGAGGGCGCCGCCCAGGGCGGTTGCGGCGGCGAGAATCGTCAGGGAGCGGAGCATCGTACGTCCTCCGGAAAGCGGGAAAACCGGGCGATCCGTCCCGCGCCCCCGGTGGGGACGCGGGACGGACGCCATCCATCAACCGATCCAGTACGTCGCCTTGATCATGAACACGTTGCGGGCGGGGGCGCGGAACAGGCTGCCCACGTCGCGCCGGGCGTCGAACCCGCCGACTCCCTCGAATCCCTCGCGCTCCTGCTGCCACACGAAGAACAGCGCCGAGCCGGGCCGGTACTCCCACCGCACCACCGCGTTGCCGCGCAGCGAGCGAACGTTGAAGTCGGGGTTCCCCACCACCTGCAGCCCGTCCTCCTCCGCCTCCGCAACCGTGGCCGGGCACGCCACCGACGCCACCGGGCTCAGCGCGTACTCGCCGTCGTAGGCGCACACCCAGCCGCGGTCCCTGCCGTACACGTCGTACTCGGCCTTGCCCGGCGTGGTGAACTCGCGGAAGTCGCGGAAGTCGCCGGCCGCCACGAACGGCTGCGCGTACAGCTGCAGCGAGAGCGTGGGGGTGAACGTCCAGTCGAGGCGCGTGTTGACCGCGAACACCGTCTGGTCCAGCGCGCCGAACACGTAGCGCTGCCCGAACGTGGCCTGCGCCGACTCGTCCTCGAAGTCGAACAGGTACTGGTCGGGATCGCGCCCCTGGTCCCACGACGGCCCCATGCTCAGCCGCACGGATGGGCTGGGCCGGTAGTTGAGGTTCAGCCCCACCGAGCGCGATTCCCCGCCCGCCTGGTCGCCGCCCACATATCCGCCCATGCTCACCGAGAACGGCTTCCGCGAGTCGGAGTTGAAGTGCGCGTTCACCCCCCACGAGGTGGGCCGCGCGCCCAGCGGGCCGCCGCGGGTCAACCGGTCGTCACGCGTACCGGGCGACACGCTCAGGTTCAGCCCGCCGCTCCACAGGCTGTGCAGCTGGCCCCACAGCCCCATTCCGAAGTCGGCGAAGATGGCGTCGCCCGCCGTGTTCCACGCGTGCGTGGTGAAGCCGGCGATGGAGTACTGGCGCAGCACCGGGGTCGGCCTGGTGCGGCGGGTGCCCAGGAAGGTGGCCAGCGACCGCACGTCGGCGCGCTGCGCGAAGCCCAGGTCGTTCATCTCGAAACCCGGCGAGATGTTCTGCACCTTGACGCTCATGTCCCAATCGCCCGCGCGCTGGATGGCGAGCGACGCCGAGTGCCCCGACAGCCGCGTGCGGTCCGCGTCCAGCTCCACGTGGTCCGCGTCCGGCCGCTGATAGTAGTGCCCGCTGCCGCGTTGCGTGCTCTCGATGGCCTGGGCGCTGCCGCCCACGCTGCTGGCGGCCACGTAGCCGCTGACCGTCCACAGGCGCTTGGCCCAGGAGTGCTCGAAGTCCACCCCGCCCACGTACGCGTCGCGGCGCAGCAACGGCTCCAGCCGGTCGTCCAGGCTGCGGTTCGTGGCCGTCACCATCCCGCCGACCACCGTGCTCCCCCCGTTCAGGTCGCGGCGCACGCGGCCCACCAGGTAGTTGGTCATGGGCTCCACGGGCGCGGTGTGCTCGTCGCCCTCCGCGTCCACGTACCGCGCCTGCTCCTGCCCCGTAACGGCGTTCAGCAGGCCCAGCGACCAGCCGCCGGCGGTGCGCCCGGTCACCTTGGCCGCGCCCAGGATGCTCGATTGGTCCGGCTGGTCCACGAACGGCCGGTCGTCGCTGGTCCCCAGCCCCGCCTGCGGTGCCCGGCCGATGCGCCGGCTGTAGAAGAACCCCTGGCCGCCGTAGCTGTTGAACGCCTGCGACTGGCCGAACTGGAATACGTCGTTCCCTTCCACGAAGAAGGGCCGGCGCTCCTCGAACTGCGTCTCGAACGCGGTCAGGTTCACCACGGCCGGGTCCAGCTCCACCTGGCCGAAGTCCGGGTTCACCGTTCCCGTCAGCGTCAGCCCGGAGGTGAGCCCCATCTTCACGTCCACACCCACCGCGGCGCCGCCTTCCGTGGCGCTGTAGTACGGGTCGCCGGGGCGGTCGGGCTGCTGGTCTACCCGGGCGCTGGAGTACGGCATGATCTCCAGCCGCCGCGGCGCGCGCAGTCCGGCCAGCCCTTCCACCGTGCCGAAGCGCGAAATGATCCCCGACGTATTCGGCATCAGCGGCGCCCAGAACGACGACTCGTCACGCCGCGCGATCACCCGGCCGAAGTTGATGCCCCACGTTTGCGCCGCGCCGTCGCGGGGCACGTTGAAGCGAAGCTGCGAAAGGGGAATGCGGAACTCGGCCGACCACCCGGCGCTGTCGCGGGAGACGGCGACGTCCCACACCGCGTCCCAGGTGTCGTCGTCGTTGTCGTCGTTGAAGTGGTAGATGTCGCGCCGCAGCCCGGCCGGGTTCACGCTGAAGCGAAAGCCGGTGCGGCGGTCGTGGTAGCTGTCCAGCGCCACGTCGAACCAGTCGGAGTTCGACACGCCCTGGTCGCGCCGGGCCAGCGGCGCGGCGATGCTGTCGGGGTGCCGGTCCCACATCCGCGCGGCCACGTACACCGCCTGGTCGTCGTACAGGAACCGCACCTCGGTGCGCTCGGTGCTCGCCTCGCCCGGGCGTGGGCCGCGCTGCACGAAGTCGGTGGCGACCTGGGCGGCCGCCCACGCCGCCTCGTCGGCGCGGCCGTCCACGCGGATGGCGCCGCTGGCGCGCACGGCCTGCAGCACGCGCGGCGCTTCCAGCGAAGCGACCGCGGGCGGCTGCAGGGGCTGCGAGGAGCCCTGCGCAGTGAGAGGGATGGATATTGTCGACAAAAACATCGCCAACGAGAGATGCCGCAGGGGGTTGCGACGCATGGTCGGGCTCCGTGGCTACGAACGGTTGAGGGTCTGAATCGGGGGCCGGCCGCGCAAAGGTGACGGCGGACTGTCACTTGGATGCGCAGGGGTCCGCGATGGTTGCAAACGGCCCTGGCCAACGAGAGGGCGTCCGTCCGTGCTAATACTTTAGCACCCTGCCCTTCCCCGCGCCAGTGTTTTCTTTCTACGGGTGCGCCGGACGAGAGTTTCAGCCACAGGGGCGACACGTGGCCGGGCGCGGGCGCGCCTCGTGCGAAGGGTGTAGCCAATCGCGAGGAACCGCCGCCCCGCTGGCGGTTTACGCCATCAGCCGCGTCTTCGTCGACGCGGCGATGTGAGAGATCCCGGAACCCGTTCTACGAATGATCACGATCGTTGTGCGGGCCGCCCCGCTCGCGCTGGCGGCGCTCCTGGCGTCCCTTCCGGCCGCCGCGCAGGAAACCGCCCCGGATACCGCAACCGCCGCATCCGACAGCACCTGGCGCGAGCACTACGAGGCGGGCGAAGCGGCCCGGCGCGCAGGCGACTGGGGGACGTGGCGCTACGCCCTGGTGCGCGTGCGAGAGCAGATCGGCTATCATCCCTCCATCGTGCTGAACCTGGCCCGTGCCGACGCGCGGCTGGGCCGGACGGAAGACGCGGTCGAGTGGCTGCGCGCGTACGCCGCCACCGGCCTGACCAGCGACGTCGCGGCGGACTCGGCGCTGGAGTCGATCCGCTCGGCCCCGGGGTGGGATGCAATCGCGGAGCGTATCGCCGCCAATGCGCGGCCGGTGGGTGCGGCCCAAGTGGCGTTCACACTCCCGGATTCTGCGTTCGTCCCCGAGGGTGTTGCGTTCGATCCGCGCACGGGCCGCTTCTTCCTTTCCAGTCTGCGCCACGGCGGCATCGCCACGTACTCGCCGGCGGGCGGATGGACGGAGTTCGTCCCCCCGCGGCGCGACGGGCAGTGGTCCATGCTGGCCGTGGCCGCCGACACCCTGACGCGTACCCTGTGGGCCACCACGGCCGCGTCGCCGCTCTTCTCCGGGTACCAGCCGGCGGATTCCGGGCGCTCTTCCCTGCTGGCGTACGACATGGACACAGGCGCCCTCCGCCGCCGCTACGAGCCGCAGGGGGACGGGCGCCACACGCTGGGCGACATGGCCGTGGCGCCGGACGGCACCGTGTACGTGTCGGATGCGGACCAGGGCGTGGTCTATCGGTTGGAGCGCGGCGCGACGGAGATGGAGCCCTTCGCGGCCGAAGGGCTCGTGTCGCCGCAGGGGATCGCCGTGGCGGCGGACGGGCGGCGGCTGTACGTGGCGGATTACGTGCGCGGCATCGCCATCGTCGACCGGCAAAGCAGCGAGGTGGAGTGGGTGCAGGCCGCCGACTCCGTCGCGATCTCCGGCGTCGACGGGCTGGTGCGCGCCGGCCGCGGGCTGATCGCCCTGCAGAACGGGGTTACGCCCAAGCGGGTAGTCTACCTGGAGCTGGATGCGGCCGGAAGGACGGTGACGGGCTGGCGCGCGCTGGAGTCGGGCACGCCCCTGCTCACGCAGCCGACGCACGCGGTGGTGGTCGGGGGCGAGCTGTTCTTCATCCCCGACAGCGGCTGGGAGCGTATCGGTGACGACGGCGCGGTGAAGCCCGGGATGGTGCTGGAGCCCGCGCACGTGATGCGGATGGCCTTGCCGTAGGGCCCTCACCCGGCCGCGCTGACACGCGTGCCACCCTCTCCCAAACAGCGTGGGAGAGGGAGCACACACCAGACCGTGGTGCCGGATCCTAACTCGTTGCCGCACCACAGCCTGTCATCCTGGGCCCGGGGCACCGACCCGGCCAGCGCTACCCGCCCCACAGCCTGTCATCCTGAGGCCCAGGCGCACCGACCCGGCCCGCAGCTCCTGCTTCGCGGGCCGAAGGATCTAGCCTGAACCACGTACCAGCCAGGGCGCGGCAGCGGTCACGGAAGCCCGGTGCGCACCCTGCTGGGGCGACTAAAGTCGCGGCAACAACGGCCCGAAGTCCGCCTTCGCGGACTGCGCCTTCAGCCCTGTGGCGCGCCCGAAGCAGCGGCGTCTCCCTCCAGGAACTGCCTCCACTCGTCGGACTCGGCGGTGCGCTTCAGGACGGCGTTGCGGGTCAGCAGGAAGTGCGTCATGTACCGTCGCAGCACCAGGCGCTCGGCGATTCGTCCCAGGATGCCGAGCGGAGCGGCGAACCGGAACTCATCCCGCAGCACCGTCCCGCCATCGGGCGCGGCGTCGAAGAAGTGGTCGTGCACCATCCACGCGAACGCCCCGCGCACCATCGTATCCTGAAAGTACCGCGGCCGGTCGAACGCGCTGATGCGGCTGGTCAGGTGCTGCCGCACGCCGAAGTGCCGCGCGCGCCACGTCACGGACTCGCCTAGGTCGATCAGCCCCGACGTCCGCCCGCCCACCGCCTCCTCACCCGTGTGCGCCAGCGACACGCTGTGGAAGTCGATGCTCCGCGCCAGGTCGAACACGCGCTCGGGCGGCGCCGCGATGACGATCGACAGGCGGATGATGGTCATCGCCGCTCCCGGATCGCTCGCATGCGCCTACTCCGGGGCCGGCGCGGGGGCGGCCGCCCGCCGTACTTCCTCGCGCAGCGACTCGGGATCCCAGCCGGCGTCACGGTTCAGCTCCACCCCCTCCAGGTCCGCCAGCAGCATCTGCTCCAGATCCGCGATGCGGCGCCGGGCCGCACCCAGGTAGCGCGACCGGTCTTCGCGGCTTTCCGTCAGCTCGCGAACGGAGTCTTCGTCGTGGCGACGGAACTTCTGCGCGGCGCGGTGGGCCTGGTGCGCCCGGAATCCCAGCAGCGAGAGCGCCTGCTCGCCCATTCGCAGCGACGAGTCCAGCGACTCGCGGTACACGTGCGTCACCCCCGACGCGATCAGGTCGTGCGCGTCGTCCCAGTCGAAGGCGCGGGCCAGGATGGTCAGGTGGGGAAAGTGCTTGCGCGCGGCGTTCGCCAGCTCGCGGGTGCGCTCGGGCGTATCCAGCGCCAGGACCAGCAGTCGTGCGCGTTCCGCCCCGGCGGCGCGCAGCAGCTCGTGGCGGGTCGCGTCGCCGTAGTACACGCGCAGCCCCAGCGAGCGCAGCAGCTCCACCCGGTCGGAATCGATGTCCAGCACCGTGGTGCCCACGCCATTGGCCGCCAGCAGACGCCCCACCGTGGCGCCGAATGCGCCGAACCCGGCGATGAGCACGGGGTGTTCGGTGTGCGCCACCCGGTCGGCCTCGCGCGCCGGGGCGGCGCCCGGGCCCAGGCGGGGCTGGATCACGCGCTCGTTCAGCAGCATCAGCAGCGGCGTCAACGCCATGGAGAGCGCGACGGCGGCCACGAGCGGCGCCGTGACGGCCGCGCCCAGCACCCCCTCCTGCTCCGCGAACGACAGCAGGACGAACGCGAACTCGCCCACCTGCGGCAGCGCGAACGCAAAGAGCAGCCCCTGGTCGCGGCTCAGGCGGAACGCGCGGGCCAGCACCAGAAGCAGCACCAGCTTCACCGCCACGAGCCCGGCCACCAGCCCCGCGATGGCGAGGGGCTGCGCCGCCACCCGGGCAAAGTCGATCGTAGCGCCGACGGCGATGAAGAACAGCCCCAGCAGCAGCCCCTCGAACGGCTCCAGGTCGCTCTCCAGCTCGTGCCGGTACTCGCTCTCGGCCAGCACCACGCCGGCCAGGAAGGTGCCCAGCGCCGGGCTCAGCCCCACCCGCGTCATCAGCAGCGCGATCCCCACCACCAGCAGCAGCGCGGCGGCGGTAAAGATCTCGCGGCTGCGCGAGCGCCCGATGGCCCGGAACACCGGCCGCGTCACGAACCGGCCGCCCAGGACCACGGCGGCCACCGCGCCGAGCACGGCCACGGTCTGTGCCCAGGCCGGCAGGCCGGATACCCACGTCTGCGCGCCTGCGTGGCCATCCCCGCCCGCCGGCGCGGAATGCGCCGTGGCCAGAAGGGGAAAGAGCGCGAGCATGGGGATGACGGCGATGTCCTGGAAAAGGAGCACGGAGAACGCGCTCTGGCCCCCTTCCGTCTTCATCAGCCCCTTCTCCGCCAGCGTCGACAGCACCATGGCGGTGGAGGAGAGCGAAAGGATCATCCCCACGGCAAGCGCGGCGCGCCACTCCAGCCCCAGCGCGCCGGCGATCGCCGCGAAAACGGCGGTGGTCGCCGCCACCTGCAACCCGCCAAGCCCCAGGATGGGCGCTCGCAGCCGCCACAGCAGCGACGGCTGCAGCTCCAGCCCGATGACGAACAGCATCATCACCACGCCGAACTCGGCCACGTGCATGACGCTCTCGCCCTCCGCGCCCAGCAGCCCCAGCCCGAACGGCCCGATCGCCACGCCGGCCAGCAGGTATCCCAGCACGGCGCCCAGCCCCAGGCGCCGCGCCAGCGGAACGGCGACGACCGCCGCCAGCAGGTAGACGAAGGCCTGCTCCAGGAACCCGGTCATCGCGCCGCCTCCCGAGCGGGGGGCAAGCGCTCCAGGTCCAGCTCGGGAAGCGGCGCGAGGGCGTGCAGGTCGTACTCGTCCGCCATCAGGGCGGAAAGGAACGCGCCGTACCGGTCTGCCTCACGCTCGATGGCGGGCTCGCCCAGGCTGTGGGTGCCGTGGATGACGTACGGGGGCAGGTAGTGCATCCCGCACAGCCGCGCCGTCTGCTCGATGGGGGCGAGCAGCTCGCGCACGGTGAACCGGTTGTAGCCCTCGCGGTGGTACGCCGCGGACCGCCCACCGGCGGTAAGGACGTTGATCATCCACTTGCCCCGCAGCTGCGTGCCGCGCGAGCCGTATGCCCAGCCGTGCTCCAGCACCAGGTCTTCCCACTGCTTGACGAGCGGCGGCGTGCTGTACCAGAAGAACGGGTGCTGAACGATGATCAGGTCGTGCGCCAGCAGCAGCGCCTGCTCGCGCGGCACGTCCACGTCGAAATCGGGATACGCCTCGTACAGGTCGTGGAGCGTCACGCCGGGCGGAACGCGCGTCAAAAGCCGCCGGTGAACGCGCGACTTTTCCAGCGCGGGGTGCGCAAAGAGGATGAGGATCCGTGCCATCGGCCGGGGAACGTGAGGGCGGGCGGATTGTGGGCGTTCACCGGATCACGCACGTCCATCGCGTGGCGCCGCGTACCGCTCGCGCGGCGCGTCGATGTGCATCGCCACGCGGATCGTAATCACGCGCCAGCGCCAGCGCTCGGGGCGGATGCACGTGATCACCAGCCCTTCTCGTCTGGGTCCCAGCCGAAAGCCTTGACCATCAACTCGCGGCCGAGTCGTGGCGCGGCAAGACGGAGTCGCATCTCGCGTTCGGAGATCGCCCCGTACCGCACGCGGATGTCGGCCCGGCGCCGCTCATCCTCCAGCCGGTTGAGCTCGGCGATGCATTCCAGCTTCTCACCAACCGACATGCGCCGGTATCGCTCGATCCTGGCTTTCTCGTCGCCCGGAAGGAACCCGGAGATGGGCATCAGGCGACCTCGCGGATCTTCATCGATTTCACCGCGCCGCTTTCTACGTCTACCACCAGCGTCTTGTAGACACGGGGAAGCACGCGCGCGTTGCTGTTGAGCGCGGTGGCTAACGCGTTCTCCCGCACGGCCGGCTCAACCCAGCCGAGCGTGATGTTCCAGTACCGCTCGTCGCCCGAAAGCTCCACCTCCTCCAGCCGGAGGTGCTTCAGCGCGGATTTCGGGTAGAGATCGCGAACCCAGTCCTGCGCCGCCTGGGCAGCCTCTTTGACCGTGAGCATGGCCGTTTGGTGCGGGTAGCGTCGCGATGGCCGGAACGCCGTCGCACACCGAAATATCGCTTCCGCTGCCATGTTCAAGCCAGAAACGTTATGCGCCAGCGGCCGCACTCCCGACCAGGTGGCCGGTGCGCTCCTGGATGCTGCGCACCTCGCGGGTGCGGCTGCGGAGCGCGCTGATGGCGTCTACCGCGGCTTCGGCGGCCGACATGGTGGTGATGTACGGCACCTTGTAGGTGATGGCCGCCCGCCGCGCCGTGTAGTCGTCGTACTGGCTCTGCTTGCCCAGCGGGGTGTTGATCAGCAGCGCCACGTCGCCCGAGATGATGTGATCGGCCATGTTGGGCCGCCCCTCGTTCACCTTGAAGATGGCGTCGCACGGGATCCCGCGCTGCCGCAGGTACTTTGCCGTGCCGCCGGTGCCCTGGATGCGGAACCCCATGTCGTGAAGGCGCCGCGCGATGGGCGTTACCGTGCGCTTGTCGCGGTCGTTCACCGTGATGATCACGTTGCCCCCAGACGGCAGCTCCATCCCCGCGGAGATCTGGGCCTTGGCGAACGCCATCCCGAAGCTGTCGTCGAAGCCCATCGCCTCGCCCGTGCTCCGCATCTCCGGCCCCAGCACCGTGTCGCCCTCCAGCTTGTTGAAGGGGAACACGGACTCCTTTACCGCCACCCCGCCGACGGGGATCTCCTCCGGCAGGTGGAAGTCCGCCAGCCGCTCGCCGCCCATCAGCCGCGCCGCAATCCGGGCGAGGGGCACGCCCGTGGCCTTGCTGACGAACGGCACCGTCCGCGAGGCGCGCGGGTTCACCTCGATCACGTACACCTCGCCCTCGTAGACGGCGTACTGCACGTTGATCAGCCCGATCACCCCCAGTTCCAGCGCGAACCGCCGCGTGCTTTCGCGCATTTGCTCGATGTGGCGGTCGTCCAGCAGGTACGGCGGCAGCACCTGCGCGCTGTCGCCCGAGTGGATGCCGGCCTCCTCGATGTGCTGCATCACCCCGCCGATCACCACCGTCTCGCCGTCGCACAGGGCGTCGACGTCGGCCTCGAAGGCGTCTTCCAGAAAGCGGTCGATCAGCACCGGGCGCTCGTGGCTGACGCTGGCCGCCGTCGCAAAGTAGTGGCGCAGCTGCGGCTCGTCGTACACGATCACCATCCCCCGGCCTCCCAGCACGTAGCTGGGGCGCACGAGCACGGGATAGCCGACGCGCTCCGCGATCTCCGCCGCCTGCTCCATGCTGGTGGCCAAACCGTTCGGCGGCTGGCGGATTCCGAGCGATCGGGCCAGCTCCTCGAAGCGCTCGCGGTCTTCGGCGCGGTCGATGGCCTCCACCGAGGTGCCCAGGATGGGAACGCCCAGCCGGTCCAGCGGCTGCGCCAGCTTCAGCGGCGTCTGCCCGCCCAGCTGCACGATCACCCCCTCGGGCTGCTCCAGGCGCACGATCTCGATGACGTCTTCCAGCGTCAGCGGCTCAAAATACAGCTTGTCGCTGATGTCGAAGTCGGTGGAATTCGTCTCCGGGTTGGAGTTGACCATCACCGTCTCGAACCCCGCCTCGCGCAGCGCCAGCGCGGCCTGCACGCAGCAGTAGTCGAACTCCACCCCCTGCCCGATGCGGATGGGCCCGGAGCCCAGGATGACCACCGTGCGCCGGTCCGACGGCTCGGACTCGTTCTCCTCGCCGTAGGTGGAGTAGAGGTACGGCGTGGTGGCGGGAAACTCGCCCGCGCAGGTATCCACCCGGTTGTAGACGGGGTGCAGCTTCATCCCCCAGCGGCGCTCGCGGACGGCGTCTTCCGTCTCGCCGCGGATGCGCCCCAACTGCATGTCGCTGAACCCCAGCTTCTTCATCCGCTGCAGCGCGTCGCGATCCACCTCGCCCAGCCCGGCGTACTCGCGCTCGGCCTGCACCAGCTGCTCGAGCTGCGCGATGAACCAGGGGTCGATGAAGGTGAGCTCCGCGATCTCGTCGACGGTGAAGCCGGCCTCCAGGGCGCGCTTCAGCTGGTAGTAGCGCTCGGGGGTGGGGCGGCGCAGGGCGCGGCGCAGCGTCTCAGGCTGGTCGTCGTCCAGGCGGTCTTCCTTGAGCGTGCTCGTCTCCCAGCCGCTGCGGCCCACTTCCAGTGCGCGGATGGCCTTTTGCCACGCCATCTTGAAGGTGCGCCCGATGGCCATCGACTCGCCCACGGCCTTCATCTGCACGCCCAGCGTGGGGTCGGCCTTGGGGAACTTCTCGAAGGCGAAGCGCGGGAACTTGACGACCACGTAGTCCAGCACCGGCTCGAACGACGCGGGCGTGCAGGCGGTGATGGCGTTGGGCAGCTCGTCGAGGGTGTAGCCCACGGCCAGCTTGGCGCCGATGCGGGCGATGGGGTAGCCCGTGGCCTTGGACGCCAGCGCGGACGAGCGCGACACGCGCGGGTTCATCTCCACGATCAGCATTTCGCCATTAGCGGGGTTCAGCGCGAACTGCACGTTGCAGCCGCCCGCCTCCACGCCGATCTCGCGGATGATGGCGATGGCCGCGTCGCGCATCTTCTGGTACTCCACGTCCGACAGCGTCTGCGCCGGCGCCACGGTGACGCTGTCGCCCGTGTGCACGCCCATGGCGTCGACGTTCTCGATGGAGCAGATGATGACGACGTTGTCGGCCCCGTCGCGCATCACCTCCAGCTCGAACTCCTTCCAGCCGATCACCGACAGGTCGATCAGCACCTCGTGCACGGGCGAAAGCTCCAGCCCATGGCGCACCTGCTCCTCGAACTCCTCGCGGTTGTACGCGATGCCGCCGCCGGTGCCGCCCAGGGTGAACGACGGGCGGATGATGGCGGGATAGCCCGTGTCGTCCACGATGCGCCACGCGTCGTCCAGCGACCGCGCGAAGCCCCCGTGCGGCACCTTCAGGCCAATGCGGTCCATGGCCTTGGCGAACTCACTGCGGTCTTCGGCCATGCGGATGGCGCGCGCGTTGGCGCCGATCAGCTCCACGCCGTGGCGGGCCAGGACTCCCGTGTCGTGGAGCTCGAGCGCCACGTTCAGCGCCGTCTGGCCGCCCATGGTGGGGAGGATGGCGTCGGGCTTTTCCTTTTCGATCACCCGCTCCACCCACTCGGGGGTGATGGGCTCGATGTAGGTGGCGTCGGCCAGGTCGGGGTCCGTCATGATCGTGGCCGGGTTGCTGTTGACCAGGATCACGCGGTACCCCTCTTCGCGCAGCGCGCGCACGGCCTGCGTGCCCGAGTAGTCGAACTCGGCCGCCTGGCCGATGACGATGGGCCCGGAGCCCAGGATCAGGATGCTCTGCAGGTCGGTGCGCTTGGGCATCGGTCGCTACGTCGTGTGCGCGTGCGCGAGCGCCGGC